>JAPHSZ010000141.1 GCA_026196545.1 Gammaproteobacteria bacterium | reverse complement strand
ATGCACATGACCGTATTCGCATGACCGTGCGTGAAGACGGTCGGCCTTCGGTGACACACTATAGAGTGTTAGACCGTTACCGCGCTTACACACATTTGCATGTTGAACTGGAGACCGGCCGCACCCACCAGATTCGCGTACACATGCAGCATCTACGGCATCCGGTGGTTGGCGATCCGGTTTATGCCGGGCGTTCGCGCGTTCCGGCAGAAGCCGATGAGTCATTTCTTGAACTGCTGAAAAACTTCAGGCGTCAGGCGCTGCACGCTTGGCGCCTGAGTCTGCATCATCCCGAAACCGGTGAGTTGATAAAGTGGGAAGCACCTTTGCCGGAGGATATGCAGGTGCTGATTGCCGGCATGAAGCAGGATCAGGAGCAGCATGGCTAAGTCAATGCCCGATGGCTGTATTCAGGCCGACTGGCCTGCGCCTGAAAATGTGCGGGCTTTAACTAGCACTCGAAAAGGTGGCTTTAGTAAGGGCTCCTATGCCGGCCTGAACCTGGCGCAACATGTTGAAGATGAGGCCCCGGTGGTTGCGCGTAACCGTGATTTTCTGCTTGAGCATTTTGGCCTGCCAGCCGCGCCCGTCTGGCTGCAACAGACACACAGCAATACCGTGATCATAGCGAACGATTATACAATGGCTGACATGCCCCCCGAGGCGGATGCCGCCTGGACTTCTGATTCAGGCATCATCTGCGCGGTGTTGACCGCCGACTGCCTGCCGGTATTCTTTACCAGCCAACAGGGCGACCGTGTCGCCGTCGCCCACGCAGGCTGGCGCGGGGTTCATAATGGTGTTATTAGCCATTGCTTTGCCGCGACTGGCATCGCGCCCGAAGACTGCCTGGTCTGGCTGGGTCCGGCGATTGGCGCCGAGGTCTTTGAAGTCGGTGCGGAAGTCTATGATGCGTTTGCGAAAAAGAATCCTGAAAATACTGTCGCCTTTGAGCAAAAAGATGCACAGCACTGGCTGTGTGATATCTACCAGCTTGCGCGAATCGAGTTGCAGCAACTGGGTATCCAGTCTATTTATGGTGGCGGCTTGTGCACCTATTCAGATGAAAATAGCTTTTACTCCTTCCGTCGCGATGGTGCCCGCACCGGTCGCATGGCCAGCCTGATCTGGATCGAAGGCTGAGTAATAAAACGTCGATTCTGTTTGTCCGGTATTGAAATACCGCGGCCAGGCCTTATATAGATCCTATATCAGAATTTAATTGAGGTTTTTTCCTATGAGAATGGATCGCTTAACTAGCAAGTTCCAAAATGCCCTGGCCGATGCGCAATCGCTCGCCGTTGGCCGTAATCACGCTTTTATCGAACCCGTCCACCTGATGATGTCATTGCTCGAACAGGATGGCAGCACCGTGCGCCACCTGCTCACTGGAACCGGTGTCAATGTTGACCTGCTGACCAGCAAGCTGTCTGAAGAGCTGGATAATATGGCGCACATTGAAGGCCATCAGGGTGATATTCAGATTTCCAATGAAATGAGTCGCCTGCTGAACCAGACCGACAAACTGGCGCAGCAGCGCAAAGACCAGTACATCTCCAGTGAACTGTTTGTGCTCGCCGTGGTAGATGACAAGAGTCGCCTGGGTGATTTGCTGCGCAATGCAGGCGCCAACAAGGCCGCGCTGGAAAAAGCCATTGATGATGTCCGCGGTGGCCAGCGAATTGATGACCCGAACGCCGAAGAGCAGCGTCAGGCGCTGGATAAGTACACGGTTGACCTGACTGAGCGTGCCCAGCAGGGCAAGCTTGACCCGGTGATTGGTCGTGACGAAGAAATCCGTCGTACCGTGCAGGTGTTGCAGCGCCGCACCAAAAATAATCCTGTACTGATCGGCGAGCCCGGTGTCGGTAAGACTGCCATCGTTGAAGGCCTGGCGCAACGCATTATCAATGGCGAAGTGCCCGATGGCATTAAAAACAAACGCGTGCTTTCTCTCGACATGGGCGCGCTGATCGCCGGTGCCAAATTCCGCGGTGAGTTTGAAGAACGCCTGAAAGCAGTGTTGAATGACCTGTCCAAACAGGAAGGTCAGGTGATTCTGTTCATCGACGAATTGCATACCATGGTTGGTGCCGGCAAGGCAGAAGGTGCGATGGATGCCGGCAATATGCTCAAGCCGGCGCTGGCACGTGGTGAACTGCATTGTGTCGGCGCAACCACGCTGGACGAATACCGTCAGTACATCGAAAAAGATGCCGCGCTGGAAAGGCGCTTCCAGAAGGTGCAGGTTGATGAACCCAGCGTTGAAGATACTGTTGCCATCCTGCGCGGCCTGAAAGAGCGTTATGAAGTGCATCATGGTGTCGATATTACCGACCCGGCGATTGTTGCCGCTGCAACTTTATCGCACCGCTACATCAGCGACCGCCAGTTGCCGGACAAGGCTATCGACCTGATCGATGAAGCCGCCAGTCGAATCCGTATGGAGATCGATTCCAAGCCTGAAGTCATGGATCGACTCGACCGCAGAATTATTCAGTTAAAGATTGAACGCGAAGCATTGAAAAAAGACAAGGACAAGGCGACCCAGCAGCGTCTTGAAACACTGGAAGAAGATCTGTCGAATCTTGAAAAAGAATACAGCGACCTTGAAGAGCAATGGAAAGCTGAAAAGCTGGTAGTGCAGGGTTCAACCAATGTGAAAGAAGAATTGGAGCGCGCCCGTCTGGAACTGGAAACCGCACGTCGCGCCGGTGACCTCAATCGCATGTCCGAACTGCAATACGGCCGCATCCCCGAACTGGAAAAACAGCTGGAACAGGTAGCTCAGGCCGAACAGAATGAACCGGCCGAAGGTCATTTGTTACGCAACAAGGTCAACAGCGATGAGATCGCAGAAATTGTTGCGCGCTGGACGGGGATTCCGGTCAGTAAGATGATGGAAGGCGAGCAGGAAAAACTACTGCGCATGGAAGAAGAGATTGGCAAGCAGGTTGTGGGTCAGGAAGAAGCGGTGGTTGCCGTTGCGAACGCGATTCGCCGCTCACGTGCTGGCCTGTCTGATCCGAGCAAACCCAATGGTTCGTTCATGTTCTTCGGCCCGACTGGTGTCGGTAAAACAGAGCTGACCAAGGCGCTGGCCAACTTCATGTTTGACACTGAAGAAGCCATGGTGCGCCTTGATATGTCCGAGTTCATGGAAAAACATTCGGTGGCGCGCCTGATCGGTGCACCCCCGGGTTATGTCGGTTATGATGAAGGTGGTTACCTGACCGAGGCGGTGCGCCGCAAACCTTATTCGGTGGTGCTACTCGATGAAATCGAAAAAGCCCATCCCGATGTGTTCAATGTTTTGCTGCAAGTTTTAGATGATGGCCGCCTGACTGACAGTCAGGGCCGAACCGTTGATTTCAGAAATACCGTGATTATCATGACCTCCAATCTGGGCTCACAGCAGATTCAGGAACTCTCGCTCAGCGGCGACCACGAAGCCATGAAAAAAGCAGTGATGGATATTGTGGGTCAGCACTTCCGCCCCGAGTTCATTAACCGTGTTGATGAGACGGTTGTCTTTCATCCACTGGGTCGTGAACAGATTCGTTCGATTGCAAAAATACAGATTGAGCACTTACGCCAGCGCCTGGCTGATCAGGATATCGCCATCGAAATTTCTGAAGCTGCGCTGGATAAACTGGGTGAAGCAGGCTTTGATCCGGTTTATGGGGCACGTCCATTAAAACGGGCAATTCAGACCTATCTGGAAAATCCATTAGCCCAGCAGTTGCTTGTTGGTGAATTTGTTGCAGGTGATGTGATTGAGGTTGATATGAAAGAAGGTGAGCTGACATTTGTCAAAACTCAGCCAATGAAGGCTGTTGTGTAAACAACTGGTTAACGCCTGTAATAAAAATGGCGGGCTTATGTCCGCCTTTTTTATTGAGTAGTTATCAACGCTTACCAGCACCACCGGCCGCTGCTAGCATTTTATCCATCAGGTGATCAGGCAGCAGTCGTTTTAAATAGCCAAACAAATAGGTGGGAAAGGTTACGTAGTAACGTGCTTTGGGGCGGTGTGCTTCCAGTGCGTAAATTACTTTTTTGAGTACCGCTTCGGGTGGCAGGGTGAACGGCACGGCGGGGCCTTCTTTTTTTAGCCTTTTCAGCACACCTTTATATCTTTCGCGATGAATGCTGTTTTCAATATTGATGTGTTTTTCCAGCATTTTGACGCCGGTGGCGCGGAACTGGCTCAATATCGGGCCGGGTTCGACCAGTGAAATGTGGATGTCGGTATCGGCCAGTTCGAGCCTGAGCGTGTCGCTCAAGCCTTCGATGGCAAACTTTGAAGCGTTGTAGGCGCCGCGAAATGGCATAGCGACAAAACCCAGCACCGAGCTGTTCTGGATGATGCGGCCATAACCCTGACGGCGCATCACTGGAATAATCAGGTTGGTCAGTTCCTGCCAGCCAAACACGTTGGTTTCAAACTGGGTGCGCAGGGTGTCCCGGGACAGATCCTCGACCGCACCGGGTATGCCATAAGCGCCATTGTTAAACAGGGCATAAAGTTCGCCACCAGTACGCTCCAGGATTTCACTAACTGCGGCCAGGATGGATGCAGAATCGTCCAGATCCAGTTGCAGGCTTTCCAGTCCCTCGTTATTGAGCGCTTCGACGCTTTCGGCTCGTCGGGCGGTGGCGAAAACGCGGTAACCTCGCGCCTGCAGGCCTTTGGCGACACAATAACCAATGCCGGTAGAGCAGCCGGTGATGAGAATGCTTTTTGTGTTTGCTGTCATGGCCGAAGTTTATCATGTCATCACTGGTATTTTGGCTATACCCAATCTGGCCAGACTTGATCAAAAGCCCCACAGGACGTAACATTCACCCCCATTTTCTCACCTATCAAGCGGACAAATCATGCGCAGCCATTATTGCGGAAAAGTTACTGAAGAATTTTTAGAGCAGGAAGTTACATTGTGCGGCTGGGTTAATCGTCGTCGTGACCACGGCGGGGTTATTTTTATCGATTTACGTGATCGCGAGGGCCTGGTGCAGGTGGTGTTCGACCCTGACCGTGCCGAGATTTTCGAGATGGCTGAGCGCATTCGTAATGAATATGTACTGCAGGTGAAAGGCCGTGTGCGTCTGCGTGATGAAAGTGCGTTTAACCCCAAGCTGGCCACCGGCAAGATTGAAGTGCTGGGGCTTGATCTGACTGTGCTCAATGCGTCGGAAACGCCGCCGTTCCAGCTCGATGACACCGATGTGCACGAAGACCTGCGCCTGCGTTATCGCTACATCGATATGCGTCGTGATGAAATGCAGAAGCGCATGAGACTGCGTAGTGATGTCACCGCCTATCTGCGCTTTTTTCTCGACAAGCGTGATTTCTGGGATATTGAAACCCCGATGCTGACCAAGGCGACCCCGGAAGGTGCGCGTGATTATCTGGTGCCCAGTCGTACCCATCAGGGCAGTTTCTTTGCCCTGCCGCAGTCTCCACAGCTGTTCAAACAGTTGCTGATGATGTCGGGTATGGATCGTTACTACCAGATCGTGCGTTGTTTCCGCGATGAAGATTTACGCGCCGACCGCCAGCCTGAATTTACCCAGCTCGATATCGAAACTTCGTTCATGTACGAAGAAGATGTCATGCAGCTGAACGAAGACATGATGCGTGGCCTGTTCAAGGACATACTGGATGTTGACCTGCCGAACCCGTTCCCACGTATGACCCACGCCGATGCCATGCTGCGTTATGGTTCGGATAAACCGGATCTGCGTATCCCGATGGAGCTGGTCGATCTTGCTGACGTGATGAAAGACGTGGAATTCAAGGTGTTCTCCGGCCCCGCCAACGACCCTCATGGCCGCATCGTGGTATTGAAAGTGCCTGGCGGTTCCAAACTGTCACGCAAGGAAATTGACGGCTACACTGATTTTGTCGGTCGCTACGGCGCCAAAGGCCTGGCCTGGATCAAGGTGAATGATGTCGCCGAAGGTCGCGAAGGCCTGCAGTCACCGATTGTGAAGTTCCTGCCGGATGAAGCTATTACTGCGATTATCGAGAAAACTGATACCCAGTCGGGCGACATTCTGTTCTTCGGCGCAGGTGAGGCCAATATGGTGAATGAATCCATGGGCTCGTTGCGCGTTAAGTTAGGCGAAGACATGGACATGATCGAAGATGTCTGGGCGCCGCTCTGGGTGGTTGATTTCCCGATGTTCGAACGTAACCGCGAAGGCCAGTGGACCTCATTGCATCATCCATTTACCGCGCCTTCAATTGATGATCCTGCTGAGCTGGAAAAAGATCCCGGTGCAGCACTGTCCCGCGCTTACGACATGGTGCTCAACGGTACCGAGCTGGGTGGCGGTTCCGTGCGTATTCACAATGCAGCTATGCAGGCATCGGTGCTGAAAATACTGGGTATTTCTGATGAAGAGGCCGAAGAAAAATTTGGCTTCCTGCTGACTGCGTTGAAATATGGTTGTCCGCCGCACGCCGGCCTGGCATTTGGACTGGATCGACTGATCATGTTGATGTCGGGTGCGACCTCGATTCGTGATGTTATGGCCTTCCCGAAAACGCAGACAGCGGCCTGTCCATTGACATCAGCACCGGCGCCAGTTTCTAATGAGCATCTTAAAGAGTTGAATCTGCGTTTGCGTAAGGTCGAGAAAAAAGAGGATGAAGCTGAAAAACCATGAGTATCGCCATACAGACTTATAGCTTGCTTGATGACCATGAATGTGAAGAACGCATTCGTGCCGCAAAGGAAAAGCTGGGTGATAAGGTGGTTATTCTCGGCCATCATTATCAACGCGATGAGGTTTTTAATCACACCGATTTTTCCGGTGATTCGTTAAAGCTTTCACGCGAAGCGGCAAACTCGAAAGCGGACTATATCGTGTTTTGCGGTGTGCATTTCATGGCCGAAGTCGCCGACATCCTCTCACGCCCCGATCAAGTATCGATTCTTCCCGATATGGCTGCCGGTTGTTCGATGGCTGATATGGCTGACCTGCCTCGTGTTAAAAAGGCCTGGCAGGAACTGTCTGAAGTTTTAGACCCGGATGAAATGATCTCACCGGTGACCTACATTAACTCGGCCGCTGACCTGAAGGCTTTTTGTGGAGAGCACGGCGGCATCGTCTGCACTTCCACCAATGCACGTCACGTACTGGAGTGGTGTTTCAAACAACGCGAAAAAGTGCTGTTCTTCCCCGACCAGCACCTGGGCCGTAACACGTTTGCCACTATGGAAGGCATGTCCATGGATGATATTGTGGTCTGGGATTACGACAAACCGCTGGGTGGTTTAACCCCGGACGCAATCCGCAAGGCCAAAATGATTTTGTGGAAAGGTTTCTGTTCGGTGCACCAGATGTTCAAGCCCGAGCAGATTGACCAGTTCAAGGAAAAATACCCCGAGACGCTGGTGATCTCCCATCCGGAAAGCTCATTTGAAGTCTGTCAGAAATCGGATTATGTGGGCTCTACCGAATTTATCATCAATACCATCGCCAAAAGTGAGCCGGGTACCCGCTGGTTAGTCGGCACCGAGTTGAATCTGGTGAACCGCCTGCACGAACAGTTCCAGCACGAAGGTAAGAATGTTCACTTTATGTCACCCCAGGTATGCATGTGTTCGACCATGTTTCGTATTGATCCGCAGCATTTGTTATGGACGCTGGAGAACCTGGTTGAGGGCAATGTGGTAAACCAGATCAGTGTGCCGGAAGATGTAGCCAGGCAGGCGAAGATTGCGCTTGATCGGATGCTGGAAGTTTCGCCTTAGTATATTTGAGTCAGCAATTCTGTGTCGATAATTCTATTTATAGAAAAGGTCATAACCCATCCCTGAGTTATGATCACTAGTTCAGCCTTGAAACGCTAGAAATCCTGCCATTCGTTATCATCAGTAGTATGGCTTATCTGTTTTGTCTTCGTTTCAGTACGACTATTTTGCTGGCTACTGGTGAGCGCCGGTTTCTTATCAAAAGAACTGACAGGGGCGTTCTGTTTTAGGGGCTGGCTCATTACTGGCGCACTTGCCCTGCTCGATGAAATGCGATCATCCACTTTGAAGAATGACATCAGTTCATTGAGTTTTTCGGCCTGGGCCTTCATTGAAAGACTCGCCGCTGATGATTCTTCCACCAGTGAGGCATTCTGTTGGGTCATTTCGTCCATCTGCGTGATCGCCTTGTTCACCTGGTCAATCCCCGATGACTGTTCATCGCTGGCGGTGGCAATCTCGAATACGATGTCGGTGACTTTTTTCACGCCGGTGACAATCTCCTGCAGGGTCTCGCCTGATTTATTGACCAGTTCAGAACCGGCTTTGACTTTGCTTACACTGTCTTCGATCAGGGTCTTGATCTCTTTTGCGGCATCGGCGCTGCGCCCGGCGAGGGTACGGACTTCGGAGGCGACCACGGCAAAACCGCGGCCCTGGTCACCTGCGCGGGCGGCTTCGACCGCAGCGTTCAGTGCCAGCAGGTTGGTCTGGAAGGCGATTTCTTCGACAACGGTGATAATGTCTGCAATCTCTGTGCTTGCGGTATCAATTTCTCCCATTGCTTTTACTGCCTCGCCGACGATGTTGCCACCTGCTTCGGCCTGGTCGCGGGCGGTTTGTGCCAGCTGGTTTGCATGATTGGCATTGTCGGCATTCTGTTTTACGGTTGAAGTCATTTCTTCCATGCTGGAAGCGGTTTCTTCGAGGCTGGACGCCTGCTCTTCGGTACGCTGTGAGAGGTTCATGTTGCCGATTGAAACCTGTTCAGAGCCGGTCAGGATGGCGACCGAGCTATCCCTGACGTCGACGATGACGCCGCTGATCTTGTCGGCAAACTTGTTAAAGGCCTGGGCAACACGGGCAATTTCATCATTACCACTGGCGTTGAGCCTGCGGGTCAGGTCGCCTTCACCTTCGGCTATGTCTTCCAGTGCAACCAGCGCATCGGCCAGGGGTTTGGTGATGCTGCGGGTAAAGGCCATGGTAGCGAGTATCGCTATACTAAGCACAATAATTACCAGAATAATATGGAATGTCAGCAGGGCAGCGGCTTCGGTTTTCATGTCTTTAGCCAGCGTGTGGAGGTCGGCTGACAGCTTGTCTTCAATGTCTTTCAACAGGTTGATACGCCCGGTGGAGGCTTTGAACCAGTCCTGGCTATTGATACCAAAATTACCATCAGCAGCTTTTGCAAAAGCGGATGCACGCATTTTTTCGACGGTTTTGGCCGCGCTACCGCTCAAGGTTTTCTCAAAAAAGTTTGTTTGCTCTTCCCTGGCCAGGGTACTGAATACACTGAAGTAGGAATCCTGCTGAGTAACCAGTGATGCGAAACGCTGGAACATACCTTCAGGGAAATGATCCTGGGCAAAGACATTGGATAAAACGGCACGCTCAATACCGGCACGTTCCTTGCCCTGTAAAAAGTTGTAGTAGGCTGCGATTTCTCGGACAATATCACCCTGTTTGGCAATATGTTCGCCCAGGCCAATGGTGTCAAGGAAAGCGGCGTTCATTGCCGTGTAGTAGCCAATCGCCTCTTTGGTGCTGATTGTTTGGTTACTGACGGAGCTACGGATGCTGTCAATTTTGCCGAGTCGGCCTATCGCATCATTCATTGCGGTGACAAATTCATTACCATAGATATCGGCATCAAAATCGTTAAGAAATGCCTTCAGGTTGGCCACTTTCTGGTCTGTGCTTTTTCTTTGTGCGGGCAGCTCGGTAACAAAACTGGTGCCTTTACTGCCCAGGAATCCAGCGGTCGCGCCCCTTTCTTTCTGTGCTTCATGGACCAGGGCGCTGGCTTTAACGGCAAAGTCAGACAGGATTCTAATCTCATCCATTTCTGCTGAAATATGCCATTTATCCTCGATATCGATATAGGCGAAGTAGAGCAGGCCCAAAAGCGGTATTAGTGCCAGCAGTAAAAGCTTGATTTTTATGGATAAATTTGAAAGAAAGTT
>JAPHSZ010000188.1 GCA_026196545.1 Gammaproteobacteria bacterium | reverse complement strand
GTATCTGGTTATGTCAGATAGATGCTGTACAGGAAAGGTTAGGTTATTTTAGTTCTCTTTTGTCAACAGAGGAGCAGGCAAGAGCACAACGTTTCAAGTTTGAGATTCATCGAAATCGTTTTATTATATCTCACGGGTTTATGCGATCAGTATTGGCAAGGTATCTGAATATAGAGCCCGTCAGGATCCTGTATCTGTATGGTGATAGGGGAAAGCCTTCGCTTATTTCTTTTGATTGTGACAGCCTGGGTTTAAAGTTCAATATGAGTCATACTCAGGACATAACATTGCTTGCAGTTACCAGAAATGCAGAGTTAGGTATTGATGTCGAATTTATTGACCAGGAGTCGGATTGGAAAAACATTGCTCATCAATTTTTCACACAATCTGAGCAACAGTCTCTGTTTTCGTTAGCGAAAGAAAAACAGAGGAAGGCGTTTTACCAACTCTGGACTAGAAAAGAAGCTTACATGAAGATGTTAGGTGACGGGCTATATCTGCCTTCAACTGCATTTTCCTTAACGGTGCCACCGCAGTCACCAGGATTAATTCGAAACCCTTTGACAAAAGATCAATCTTCAATGCAAGTTGAGTTTATCAATATTGATTTGCCTATTGTATTAAGTAATTATTGCGCAACATTAGTTGCTGAATCATCAAGCTGTGAGTGTCATTATTATCAATATAGTTGATGTGATAGATATCAGTTATGCTTTTAATTAAGATGTTTTTATAAGGTATGCATATTATTGATGCTATTAATTTTAAAAAAATAGCTATAATTACATGCGTTATAAATCAGAGCTCCCCATAATGAAAAATCAACTTGTAGATGCGCTAATAACACCCATCGGCCAACTCGATGTGTTGTCTAAGTATGAAGTGGCGAAATTACTCGACCATAGTCAGGGCGGTCTTTATACCTTATTTCGTAACTGTTCTCTTGCGGTGTTAAATTGCGGCAATGAGATGGATGACGGTAAAAAGTTGCTGGAACGTTATCAGTCTTTTGATATTCAGGTGATTCAGGTTGAGCGTGGCATCAAATTACAACTGACAGCCGCGCCAGCAATCGCTTTTGTTGATGGCAAGATGATCAGGGGGATCAATGAGCATCTGTTTGCCGTATTGCGCGATGTTATTTACACCCATGAAATGATTACGGGTAACCCGAATATTGATATGACAGATCCAGAGGGTATCAGTAGTGCGGTGTTCCATATTTTGCGCAATGCGGGAATACTGCACGCCAAGACAGAACCAAATATGGTTGTGTGCTGGGGCGGTCATTCTATTTCCCGCCATGAGTATAAATACACCAAAGAAGTGGGTTACCAGCTGGGGCTGCGGGGTATGGATATTTGTACCGGCTGTGGGCCGGGTGCGATGAAAGGCCCAATGAAGGGCGCAACTATTGGTCACGCCAAACAGCGTATCGCTACCGGTCACTATCTCGGCATTACCGAGCCGGGCATTATTGCGGCAGAATCTCCCAACCCTATTGTCAATAATTTGGTGATCATGCCGGATATTGAAAAACGCCTCGAAGCCTTTGTCCGGGCAGGCCATGGCTTTGTTGTCTATCCCGGCGGGGCGGGGACAGCGGAAGAGATTCTTTATATTCTTGGCGTGTTATTACATCCGGATAACAGAGGCATGCCTTTTCCATTGATTTTTACCGGCCCTGCCAATGCCGCGGATTATTTCAGGGCAATTGATCAGTTTATCGGCGACATCCTGGGTGAAGAAGCTCAGAAACTGTATCGGATCATAATTGACGACCCGGCAAGCGTGGCTCAGGCAATGGCTGAAGGCATACAGCAGGTGCGTGATTATCGCGTGCAGGTAGGTGATGCTTTTTATTTTAACTGGCGTCTTAAAATCGATACTGAATTTCAACAGGAGTTTAAGCCTACGCATGAAAATATGCGTGACCTGCAGCTACATAAAGACCAGGAGCGTCATCTGCTTGCTGCCAATCTGCGGCGTGCATTTTCCGGCATCGTGGCGGGCAATGTCAAAGATGAAGGTATACGCGCGATAGAGCAGCATGGCCATTTTGAGATTCAGGGTGATGCCGAGATTATGGAGCGACTGGATGCCCTGCTGGCCTCGTTTGTGGATCAAACCCGTATGAAAATAGCGGGAACTTATGAGCCCTGTTATCAGCTTGTCAGGCAATAACTGCCTGACGCTCTAATTTTTGACTATATAGTGTTTTTCCCGTAGCATTATCGGATTGTAATATACAGGTTTAGAGAGTGTTGATGAATAACGTTAAGGTTAAAAATTTCAGTATTGGTAAAGGCGAGAAACTTTGTGTAATCGCAGGCCCGTGTTTATTGGAAAACCAGGATCTGGGTATGCGCGTTGCCGAGCATATGGTCAAGCTTTCTGAAAAGCTGGGTTTTAATTACGTATTCAAATCATCTTACGAAAAAGATAATCGAGGTGCTGCCAGCAATGCTCGTGGTATGGGTATTGATGAGGGCCTCAAAGCGCATCAGGCCATTGGTAAAGAATTTAATATCCCGCTAGTCAGTGATGTTCACCGCGAATCTGACTGTGCCGTAGCCGCAGAAGTGCTTGATATACTACAGATACCTGCTTATCTATGTCAGCAGACATCACTGCTTTTAGCCGCAGGTGAGACGGGCAAAGTTGTCAATGTCAAAAAAGGCCAGTTCCTTGCACCTGAAGATATGGCTTCAGCAATTGATAAACTGGAATCCGTGAATAATAAAAATATTTTACTGTGTGAGCGTGGTGCAACCTTTGGTTATCATCGCCTGGTTTCAGACATGCGCTGTATTCCAATTATGTCTGATCTCGGATACCCGGTG
>JAPHSZ010000106.1 GCA_026196545.1 Gammaproteobacteria bacterium | reverse complement strand
TAAAAAAAGATATTTTCTTATATAAGGTAAACCGGGCTTGTCCAACAACAGGATAAGATCGTGGATCGCTGCGCGCTCACGATCTATCCTTGTTCGTTATGTTTTTTCATTAGTAAGGTGATTTTTTTGTAACTCGACATAGCTGAGTAGTAGAGGGAGACCGCATATTATGAATATTACAGCGCCAAGTGTAAGAGATGAAATAATAAAACCAGATATCAACCAGACAAGACACGCCAACAAAATAAAGATAAGCCCTAAAGGTTTTCTTCGAGTCAGGATGTACGCTCCAATTGCTATTAGAATAGAGGCAATTACAGATGTAACTATAGAGGTTGTTGATAGCTGTGAATGAGACATAGCGGAATGTATAGGGCCTGTTAATGGATACGAGACTGCGCTAGATACGCCCAGAACTACTAGTAGCCATGCAACGATGTCTGACACCGCAAACAGCAATTTAATTAGACGTTGCACAATATCCTCTTAAGAAACATAACGTCGTAAATAATTGGTGAGCGGCGATAGCCGCGAGTCCATATTAATTTGCCTTGTTATATATTGAGCTGACTTAATCACCATTTTTAATTCGGCAAATCAATAGCTTCTAACCCCCTGTCTAATAAATCTTTATAAGTTAATATTTCAATTCCATGTAAAGCATGATTCATTTTGCGTAATCCTTCCTTTTTATCTGCAGCCCAATCGGTGCTATTACCTATTAATATATATGAACGTGGTTTTAATATACTAAGGTCATACCCGTATTTTATTTTTACTTCTCGCTCAATCTCTAAGCGGTGCCTGTCAATCTCGCCTAAATAATTTACAACCTGACCGATTGCTGTATTTGCTTCTACTGTCCATCTCCATGCACCAGGATGACTAGCGTCTTCTAAGATAACTTTATCGTCAGGTAGCTTTATTTCCAACACATCAACAAAGCCATCCAAGGTTGGGAATAAATAATCTGGCATTATCCCTGAAATATTTATTTTAGTTTTTTCTATTGGTTTATTATAATTTATACCAAAGAGCCAGTTGTTTTTATAAATCCACTTTTGCCATGAATCACTTCCTGTTGTTTCTGAATACCCACCTTTTTTAAGCCTTTCATTTAACTCGCTTACTTGCTTTTGTTTGTTAGCCTGAATTGTTGCATAGGAGAGTTTCGTAACTAATGATGGGTTTGACTCAACAAGACTGTCCCATACGTCTTTATCATAACCTGCATTAATAATTTTTTTAATGTAAGCAACTTTGTTTTCTTCAGTAATAATGACGTTGTTAGGGTTTGCTACCGCGTATTGATTTATGCCGTATTTTATTCCTTGATTTTTTAGAATGCTTGATAGTTTAGCTATTGCAGAATACAGATTATTAACTGACTCAGTATTCAAGTCGATATTTATTGATTCGCCTTTTCCTAAAGTGCGGATATCTATTGCTTCGTCTGGTATCCATTGATCTTCTTTTGATATTCTTCGCTGCCTAATAATACGGCCTCTAATTCCCTTTTTATGGAGTTGTGCATGAAATACAAGACGAGCCATTGGCTTTTCATCTAGAACGAAATCTTCATTTATATCAACCATATTGGAAGCAATGCTTCTTGTGGTAATAAGTTCGCTTCCTTTTTCGTTTGTTGTCATTTTTTTCCTATATAACAGTATGTTATACGGATACCGGAATATTGTGTTATACGGATTCCGTATAACATGTTAATTACGGTCATATGGTTTCTTCCCTTGGGCATGTTGTATACTCCTTGTGAATTGTATGTATTTATAACATGGATCAGGGAGGTGTACAACGATGGATAATTCAAAGGATGTTGATCAGGAAGCGGCTTCCCGGTTCTGGGATAATTACATAAATATACTTATAGATCAGGGTGTTAAGGAGACGGCCAGGCGCTGGTACGTCAGGCGTGTTGAGCAGTATATCCGGCATTACGCCGATGAGCGTTTGCGCACGCATACGGCACAATATGTGGTGGATTTCTTCACCGAAATTGGCCGTGAAGGCAGGCTTTCTGACTGGCACAACGGCAGGCAGTCGATGCTATACGGATTCTTTTTTGCTGCTTGCTTCAAAAAGGTGCTAAGAACTAAATAGGCCATCCAGTTCAGTGTTTCTGTTTATCGGAAACCATGAATTGACTTGCTATGCGCCTGATACCATAATTAGGTATATATTGGTAGATAGGGGGTGAATTTATGGCTAAAAACACGAGTATTACATTGGGGGATCACTTTGATGACTTCATCACCGGGCAGGTTAAAAGCGGTCGTTTTGGCTCTGCAAGTGAGGTAGTTAGGGCTGCGCTCAGGTTGCTTGAAAACACAGAGACCAGGCTTGAAACTTTGAGGCATATGCTCGCTGAAGGTGAGCAGAGTGGTGTTGCAGATTATAACTACGATGAGCTTATGTCAGAGCTTGATAGCGAAAATGATAAATGAAGGCATTTGAGCTAACCAGGGAGGCAAAGGATGATCTGAGGAAAATTGCCAGATTTACTGAAAAGCGCTGGGGACGAGATCAGCGTTTTTTTTATATTAAACAATTTGACGATGCGTTTCATTTACTGGCGGAGACGCCCTCACTTGGTATGGAATGCAGTTATATTAAAGTAGGGTACAGGAAATTCCCTCAGGGTAGCCATATTCTTTTTTACCGGCAAGCCTCGAAGAATAAGATAATTATAATTCGTATCCTTCATAAAAATATGGACGTGGAATCAAAATTTGTACACACATAAGCAGCCCCTCAAACATCCTCAATCCCGTTCCAGTAGCTCTTAAGTCGCTTCTCCGAAACCGGAAATAACGTCTTCAACTCCTGAGCAAACAGCGACACCCGGTATTCCTCCAGCATCCAGCGATAGTGTTCCAGCTGCTCGGAGACCAGGTGCTGTTTTTCCAGCGTGTTGTGACGTTTCAGATAGGCTTCCCATAAACCTGCTATCTGTAGCCGATGCTGGCGGTCGCGGGCGATGTCGCCCTGGGCTTTTTCCAGGCGTTTCTGGATGGCGTTGAGGTAACGGCTGTAGTGCTTCAGCCACTGTTTGTCGATTCTGGTCAGGAAGTGGTCGGGGAACAGATATGCCAGCTGGTTCTGGATGTCGCTGACAATATCGAGCAGGGTCAGTGGCGGGTTCTTCAGTGCCTTTTTAATCACTTTGTACTGGTTGAGGATTTCGGATAACAGCTGGCACCATTCGCTCGCGGTGTCGATCAGTTCACTGCGGCCTGTCTCTAACGCGCGTTCAAAATCACTGCTGGATTTTATCGGCTGCTGCATAAAGCATTGCACAATGGTGGTGTTAATGATGTCCTGTTTCATCTGTTCGCAGCCGCCGAAGTCGACGTATTTCAGGCACAGGCTCTGGATGTCGGGCAGGCTTTTTTTCAGGTGTTTGATCTGCTCTGGCAGTGCGTTGATGAATAACTGGATTAAACCCTTTGCAATTTCTTCTTCGGCCTGCTGTTTGGCGTTGAGTAATTTCAGGTCGACTTTTTTGCCGCGTTTGACCAGTGCCGGGTAGGCCTTGATTTTGACGCCGTGCTGTTCGATATCAATGACCTGGTCGAGCAGGTCAATCGCATCGGCACCGACTTCCTCCTGTTCCAGTTTGTGTCTGCTTTGCTGCTCACTGTCGCCCGTGCCAGCAAGGGTTATCGCCGGGCTGATGTCGCCAAGGCCTGGCTCGGGTGTCTGTTCTTTGGCTTCAGATAAGTTACGGGTTTCACGGATGACCTTGCCTTTGGCATTGATGATGCGGAAGTTCATCAACAGGTGGTCATTGACCTGTTCCAGTCGCCAGGCGTCGTAGGGGATTTCAATGCCGGTCATTTTCTTTAAGTGTTTGCCCATGGCCGTGGTCAGCGGGCTGTTCGAGGCGCTGAGTGCCTCCATACAGGCGTCGGCAAAATTGGGCGCGGGCACAAAGTTTCTACGGATAGATTTTGGCAGCGAACGGATCAGCGCGATCATTTTTTCGCGCAGCATACCGGGCACCAGCCATTCACAGTATTGTGCATTGATTGCGTGCAGCGCCGCGACCGGTGTAATTAAAGTCACGCCGTCGTGGTGCTGGCTCAGGTCGAAGTGATAATCCAGCGGATAACTGACGCCGTTCATTTCCAGGTGGTCGGGGAACTGTTCGCTGCTGACGTGGCTGGCATCCTGCTGCATCAGATCCTGCTTGCTGAT
>JAPHSZ010000123.1 GCA_026196545.1 Gammaproteobacteria bacterium | reverse complement strand
TTTAATATAGGTTTTATCTGACATAAATTATTGCACAGTTATTTTTTGCCCATCAAACTCAACTATCTGGCCTTGCCGAATTTTACAGCGCTTACGTAACTCAACTGTACCATCAACTTTTACCTGACCATCAGCAATCAAAACCTTGGCCCTGCCACCGCTTTCGCACAGGCCGGTTATTTTTAACAGGTTGTTGAGTTCAATGAATTCCCGACCTTCAAGTTCAAAAATATCCATAAGTGGTCTAGAGATTTAAAAGTTCTGGCAAAGCATTTGATATTAGTTTTGAAGCATGGACCATTCCATTCTGCATATGCTGCTCAATAATATCCATGGTGATATATTTATTTTCACCCTTTCCTGCAGCCCAGTTTACTACCAGGGCACAACAGGCATATTCAATGCCTAACTCTCGCGCCAGAGAAGCTTCCGGCATACCGGTCATGCCGACGATGTCACAACCATCTTGCTGCATACGATTAATTTCTGCAGCTGTCTCAAGCCTTGGTCCCTGGGCTGCCCCATAAACAGCTTCGCCTTCAAAATCTATTGCCATATCAACAGCTGTGCTTCTCAATACACCTCGAATTAAACTGCTATAGGGTTGCGTAAAATCAATATGCAAAACTGTGTCAGCATTTTCATCAGAAAAGGTATGTTCACGAGAATGCGTGTAATCAATAATCTGGTCTGGAAAGATAATTTTTTCAGGCGACATTTTTTCGGTAATGCCACCGACTGCGTTGACTGCAATAATGTGTGTCGCACCCTGCTCTTTCAGCGCCCACAGGTTGGCCCGGTAATTAATATTATGCGGAGCAATATCATGGTGCTCTCCATGGCGTGGAAGAAATATAACTTCATTGCCATTAAGGCTGCCAATATTCAGGGCATTTGAAGTTTTGCCATAAGGCGTATCCACTTGTTCAGTGCGTAAATTCTCCAGGGCAGAAAGCTGGTCCAGTCCGGTGCCACCAATAATTGCAACTTTTATCATATTATTCACTCAGTGCATAAATGCCATCAAGGTGTCGGAGCTGAGACCGATAGTCCATACCAAACCCAAACACGTATTTATCTTCAACTTCCAACCCGACGTAATCACTTTTAACGCCATCAATGCAGCGATCATGTTTTTTCTGAACCAGCACGGCCGACAATACTTCTTTAGCGCCCTGTTCATAACAATAATCAATAATCGCTTTCAGGGTGATACCTTCATCAAGAATGTCATCAAGAATCAAAACTGTGCGGTTTTTCAAATCATTATGAGGGTGTGCACGCCAGTCGAGCGTACTGCCACTGGTCTTATTTCTATATCGTGTTGCATGAATATAATCAACTTCTGGAAAGCAGTTCAGACGGGTTAGCAAGTATCCGGTAAAAACCAGACCCCCATTCATTACACACAATAACAATGGCTGGCTTTCCTTTAATCGCTCATTTAACTGAAGCGCCATGGTATCGATAGCCTGGGCAACCTGTTCGGCGCTATAGATTAGATTAGCCCTGGATAAAACAGCATCAAGTTCTTCTAAAGAATGAGACATTTAAATTTAGTAGGTAAAAGTGACAGTATCGTCATCCATGGCCTCAGCAACCACATGAGCGGCGCCAACACTTTCGTCAATTTCTGGAATCAGGTCTTCTCCCCATACCTGAACCGAGGGCGCACATACTTTGAAAATAACGCCTGCTTTGTGCGCTTCCTGTATCACATCATAAATAGTTCGATGCGTGTCGTGATTAATTTCCAGGCTTTCAGCGTGCCCGACCGAAGCGAGCATACCGGTATTACCCGTGATTACAATTTCGACATCGTGAGACATGGCTGCTGCCACCGTTGCCTGAAACAGGGGGGCGCCAATTTCCTGGGCGTTTTCTGGGTCGGAGTTGGCCAAAATGATTAATAATTTTTTACTCATGATTTCATACCCCTTGAGGATTTTGCATTGATTCAGGCAATGATTCTACGTGCAAGGTCGTTGTTGGGAAGGCTATTTCTGCCTGATGGCTTTCAATAATAGCCATGACCTTCAGCAATACATCCTGCTTGATTTCATGGAAGCGAACCCAATCGGTTGTTTTGGTAAAAGTATAAACAAAAAAGTCGATGGAAGACGCTGAGAAACGAACAAAATTAACGATCAATGTCGCTTTGGTATCGATTTCCGGGTGCCCCAGCAGCATCTGTTTAACATCCTGAACAATAGCATCCATTTTTGCAGAATCTTCATAGCGAATACCAATGGTTTCATAAATCCGGCGATTGGTCATGCGGGATGGGTTTTCAACACTGATGTTGGCAAATATCGAATTCGGCACATACAGCGGGCGCTTATCAAAGGTGCGGATGCGCGTCAGCCGCCAGCCAATATGCTCGACCGTGCCTTCAATATCACGGTCAGTTGAACGTATCCAGTCACCCACCTGGAACGGGCGATCCAGATAGATCATCAGGCCACCGAAAAAGTTTGAGAGCAGATCCTTGGCGGCAAAACCGATGGCAATGCCACCGATACCACCAAAGGCCAGCACACCCGAAATGCTGTAACCCAGGGTTTGCAGCATAATCAGCGCACTGGTAATAATGATGGACAACCTGACCAGCTTGGAAATCGCTTCAACGGTATACTCGTCCAGTTCCCTTTCCCCAATCGCGGGCTCTTTTGCGACAATAATTGCCTGCGAACCACGGACAAGGTTTAATAAAAATACCGTCAGTACCAGGATGACGCCGATGTCACGAATCGGTTCGACGGCTTCAAAAATGGTGGCACCACTTTGAACGTGAACGACGTCGGCGGCAAAGGTCAGGCCCAGCAGCCAGATCATCCAGGCAACCGGCTTTTGCAGCGAGTCACTTAACAGGTCGTCCCAGGGGGTTTTGGTCTGTTTCAGGCGGGCTGATAATTTGGTGATGGTACGCCGCGCAAGCAGGCTCAGCGACATGGTCACGAGCACGATCAAAAAGACCTGAACCATCCAGTCGTTGTTCTGGATAAAATTAAGCAACTGATTTATCTGTTCATTATCACTCATATTATTACCTGTTGATGCGGCTAAACATCCAGCTCCATCCAGGGCGAATCATCCAGTTCCCGTATCATCTGGTTCGCCTGTTTCCATTTGGCACTCGCTAAAAGCTGGTCACGATCAAATGTTTCTTTACCGTGCATACGCGTCAAACGTAGTTGTGAAGTCGGATTGCTGTAGTCCCCCAGTGCTTCGATCACCTCTGAAACACCGTCAGGGTGATTGCATACCAGCACCATATCACAACCGGCATCGAGTGCCAGCAAGGCGCGCTCTCCATAGGAGCCAGCGATACCGGCTGCTTCCATACTCAGGTCATCGCTGAAAATCACACCCTGGAATTTAAGCCGGTCACGTAAAATTTGCTGTAACCAGATTTTAGAATAACCCGCAGGTTTATCATCAACCTGGTCATAAATGACGTGTGCAGGCATGATCGCGGGTAAATGATTGTGTATCATCTTTTCAAAAGGAACCATATCGGCCTTCATCAAGGTTGCCATATCACGATGATCAACCGGCAAAGCCAGATGTGAGTCTTCTGCAACACCACCATGCCCAGGAAAATGCTTGCCGACTGCCGCCATACCAGCCAGCGACATGCCGTGCATAAACGCATAAGCCAGAGTAGCCGCAACATCAGGTCTGGAATGAAACGCCCGGTTGCCGATGATACCACTGACACCATGCGCCAGATCGAGCACCGGCGCAAAACTGAAATCAACATTAATCGCACGCAATTCAGCGGCCATCAACCAGCCTGTCAGTTCAGCTGATTCACGCGCCCTGTCATGATCATGCCTGTAAATTTCACCAAACACGCTCACTGGCGGTAAATTTGTAAAGCCTTCGTGGAATCGTTGTACCCGGCCACCTTCGTGATCAATGGCAATTAGCAGGTGGGGGGATCGCAATTCATGAATTTCTGAAATTAGTGAGGTAATTTGTTCTATCGACTCAAAATTTCGAGTAAATAAAATAACGCCGCCCATTAATGGATGCTGTAATAACGCCTTTTCGGCCTCAGTCATCTGGGTGTCGATTAAATCCATCATGATAGGGCCGAGTGACATTAAATAATTACCTGTTAT
>JAPHSZ010000113.1 GCA_026196545.1 Gammaproteobacteria bacterium | reverse complement strand
GGCACCAAAAAATTCCTCGAAAACCTGACCGGTGACCAGGCCAAAGATTCACAGATGATCGGCCAGTTTGGTGTGGGTTTTTATTCCAGTTTTATTGTTGCCGATAAGGTCACCGTGACCAGCCGTCGTGCCGGTTCTGATGAAGCCGTGGTCTGGGAATCAGATGGCCACGGCAGTTTCACGCTGGGCGCTGCGGAAAAGGCCGACCGTGGTACTGAAATTGTGCTGCACCTGAAAGAAGACGAAACAGAGTTCGCCAACAGTTACCGTCTGCGCAACATCATCAAGCAGTATTCAGATCACATATCCCTGCCGATCAATATGCTCGAAGTGGTTCAACCTGCCGAAGAAAAAGAGGGTGAAGAGAAAGAAGTGGTGGTGCCAGAGTATGAGCGCGTTAACAGTGCCTCTGCCCTGTGGGCACGTGACAAGAAAGATATTAGCGATGAAGAGTACAGGGATTTTTACAAACACGTCAGCCACGATTTCCAGGACCCGCAGACCTGGGTGCACAACCGCGTTGAAGGTAACCAGAGCTACACCACGCTGTTGTATATACCTGCTGCCGCACCTTTTGATTTATATGATCGTGACCACAAACGTGGCATTAAGTTATACGTTAAGCGTACCTTTATTATGGACGATGCTGAAAACCTGATGCCGAACTATTTGCGTTTTGTCAAAGGTATCGTTGATTCCGATGACCTGCCGCTGAATGTATCGCGCGAAATTCTGCAACAGAACAAGGTAACGAACCTGATTCGCGGCGCGTCGGTTAAAAAGATTCTTGGTCTGCTGGAATCGATGGCGAAAAACAAGCCAGAAGATTACGCCTCGTTCTGGAAAACCTTCGGCCAGGTGATGAAAGAAGGCCCGATCGAAGATTTTGCCAACAAGGAGCGTATTGCCAAACTGTTGCGCTTTAGTAGCACAGAAACAGGTACAGAAGAGCAAACGGTTTCACTGGAAGATTACGTTGGCCGTATGAAAGAAGATCAGGAAAAGATTTATTTCATCACTGCAGAAAGTCATGTGGCGGCAAAGAATAGCCCGCACCTTGAAGTCTTTAAAAAGAAAGGCATCGAAGTGCTGTTGCTGAGCGACCGAGTTGATGAGTGGCTGGTATCGCATCTCACCGAGTTCGACGGCAAGCCATTGCAATCTATTATGCGCGGCGATCTAGATCTGGACAGCGAAGAAGACAAGCAGGAAAAGGAAAAGCTCAGTGAAGAGTTCAAGGGCGTTACCGAAAAAGTTAAGAACCTGTTGGGTGACAAGGTCAGTGAGGTGCGCATGTCGCAACGTCTGACCGATTCGCCTTCCTGCCTGGTGCTCAATGAAACGGACATGAGCGACCAGATGCAGAAGATCATGGAAGCCGCAGGCCAGTATGTGCCGAAAGCGCAACCGGTGCTGGAGCTAAATGCGGACCATGAACTGGTCAAAAAACTGCATGACCTGGGTGATGATGCGCTCAACGATTGGGCCATGCTGTTGTTCGAGCAGGCGGCGCTGGCTGCCGGTAACCAGCTCGAAGACTCGGCTGAATTCGTTAAACGTGTCAATCGTTTATTGACCGACAAAGCCTAGTTTTCAGGATGAGTCAAATACCTGCTTTGATTTCAGTTAGTGAAATCAGGGCAGGTGTTTGATAATTAAAACTTAAAGCTGGGACGAAGAATTAGTCGAAAATCTTCGGCCTGGTAATCCAGTGATCCGGTGTATTTTCTCTTTCCCAGAATAAAACCAATACCGAATTCAAAAGCACTTTTAGCCGCACCAAAAGGTGCAGGCCATTTTTTATTGATAAATAAACTCTGTTGGACCAGTTCGAAATTATCATTATCCAGCTCAATTTTGTAATCGATATCGGCATTCTCAAACCATGAGATCTCGTCCGATTTTGCATCAAAGTGGTTGCGCCTCAGGCCGAAATAGATGACATCAGTAATGTCGGGGTGATCGTGAATTTTACTGCCCACCCGCAGGCTCCAGCTTAGGGTCTTGTTTTTGAAATCCTGATCACCTTTAATTTTCCACTCCAGCTCGTACCAGTTGTCCTTGATGTAGGTATTGTTGACGATATGTTTATCACCAAAGCTGGCGAGATAACCGGTGTAGCCGCGGTTTTTTGTCTTGATTTTCTCGCCAGGTTTAACAAAGCGAGTGATACTGCCTAAAAACAGAGAAACCGCATAGGGTTCTTCAAAGCCCTCGGTGAAGGCCTGGACAATATTGAGGTCTCCCCTTAGCTCGGCTTTTTCATAGGTGCCAGGATGATGATCCCTGATGTATTCACCCAGCATCGGCAGCGGGTTAATGCTGGCCTCAAACAGCAGGAAGCGTGGCAGGGTAAAGGCGCTGTCGATCAGGCGGTCATAAAGTTCGGCTTCATCATCTTCAATAATTTCAGGAATAGGTTCATCCGTTAAAGAGATATAATAGCCGGCATTGCTATAGTAGGGATCCCATTCAAACTCGAGCGAGTTTTCAGCAAGTACGGCTGTGCAGCTACAGTACATTACAGATGAGGCCAGGATTTTTTTTATGAAGCGAAACCGCATGTTAAAGCCAAAGATGTTTTAAAATTTTTAATTATGAGTGAATCAATCCGCATCGACAAATGGCTATGGGCCGCACGATTTTTTAAAACACGCTCTCTGGCTGCCGAGGCTGTTTCAGGTGGCAAGGTACACCTCAATGACAACCGCGTCAAACCGGGCCGGGAGGTGAAGGCAGGAGATCATCTGACGATTCATCGTGGTGGTTATACATTTGAGCTTACCGTGCTGGATGTCAACAAACAGCGCCGCCCGGCGAAGGAAGCGCAGCTGCTGTATCAGGAGAGTGAGGCCAGTATTGAAAAGCGGGAAGAGCAGGCCGAGATGCAGCGATTGGCTGCGAGTAGCAGACCTTCATCGGATCGTAGGCCCAATAAGCGAGAGCGTAGGCATATAGTGCGGTTTACGAGGAAGGCTGAATAGTTGGCTATCTGTTATGCCAATAGAGTGCAGTGGCGAGGCTAGAGGCAAATATTGTTATATCTGGATTTTTATTGATGTTTTTTATTTATTTTTTTTCTGGATTGTATATAATTCTTATCCATAAATAATAATGCAACTCATTAACAAAAAGCAGTTGTAGCGCCATGAAGGCTCATAAATCACAAAAAAATCAATGTAAACAATAACTTGATGCGCAATCATGATGTTGCGCAATTTAGCAGCTGTGCTTAGGAGAAGACATGAATGAGTTAAAAATGAAATTGAGAACGAAGCTGATGATGGGCTTCGCCATCCCCATTGCAGCACTCATCATAGTTGCCAGCGTGGTCTATACCAGCCTGGAATCGATGGTAGAGTCCAATGGCTGGGTCAACCATACCCATGAGGTGATTGCAGAAGCCGAAAAGATCATGGCCAGCATGGTCGACATGGAAACCGGCATGCGTGGTTACCTGGTTGCCGGCATGGATGAGTTCCTGGAGCCTTATGTAGGTGGCGAGAAGGTCTTTGAGCAGACTATCACGGCGTTGAAAAAAACCGTCGATGATAACCCAGCCCAGGTTGCCCGCCTGGAAAAAATCGAAGAACTGGAAAAAGACTGGCACGACAATGCGGCTGAACCCCAGATTGCAGCACGACGCGCCGTCATCAGTGGCCAGTCATCAATGGACGATGTGATTGCCATCATTCAGCAGGCAAAAGGCAAGGCTTCCATGGATGCCATTCGTGGTGTAATGGCTGAGTTTGTCGGCGAAGAGGCGAAACTGATTGAGATTCGTAATGCAGATGCCGAAAATATTGCCAACTTCACTACTACCGTCACCATTATCGGCTCTCTGTTGTCGATTATCTTTGTCAGCATCGTCAGCTTTTTCCTGATTCGTGGTGTACAGAACCAGATTGGTGGTGAGCCAGAAATTCTGGCTGAGATCAGTGAGCGTATTGCAGCAGGTGACCTGACCGTTGAACTGGTCAATACAGGCCGTGAAACCGGTGTCTATGCCGCCATGATCAAGATGGTGAGCAACCTGCGAAATACTGTTGAACAGGTAGTGGACTCATCCGATCTGATTCGTACTGCTGCATCAGAGGTTTCTGATGGTAGCGTCAACCTCTCCCAGCGTACCGAAGAACAGGCGTCGTCATTAGAAGAAACTGCTGCCTCTATGGAAGAGATGACTGGTACTGTGAAACAAAATGCTGATTCCTCGCAACATGCCAATCAACTTGCCAATAGTGCGCGTAGTGAAGCTGAACAAGGTGGACAGGTCGTCGCCAGGGCTGTTGATGCCATGGACGAAATTACCGAGGCCAGCACTCGAATCGCAGACATTATTGCTACGATTGATGGTATTGCCTTCCAGACTAATCTTCTGGCATTGAATGCCGCTGTGGAAGCGGCTCGTGCAGGTGAGCAGGGACGAGGTTTTGCCGTGGTCGCCGCTGAGGTCAGAACGCTTGCTCAACGCAGTGCCGAGGCCGCGAAAGAAATTAAGGATTTAATTGGCAATAGTGTTGAGAAAGTCAAAAATGGTACTGAACTGGTCAACCAGTCAGGCCAAACTCTGCAAAATATTATTGAAGGCATCAAGAAAGTTGCTGACATTGTTGCCGAGATTGATGGTGCTTCACAGGAACAGTCAGCAGGGATCGATCAGGTGAACAAAGCCGTTACCAATATGGATGAAATGACGCAACAGAATGCGGCGTTGGTAGAACAGGCAGCTGCTTCAAGCCAGTCGATGCAGGATCAGGCCAATTCAATGATGGAGTTGATGCAGTTTTTCAATCTAGGCGAGAGTGCAGGTAGACGTAAAGGAAATACCTATATGAGCAAAGATTTAGCTGCCCGGAATATGCCAGCCAAGGTTGTAGGGACCCAATCGGCACTGGCCAACGAAAGCCAGCTGAAAAGTGCTCATGATAAAAAAACCACGACACAGGCAAAAAGGATTGCTACTAACGAAAACGAATGGCAGGATTTTTAGAAGTCCAGCTTAATGTAATACAAGGGTCACGATTCAGGGATGAATAGTGATTTTTTTGTTTGCTGACTTATTTTATCAGGAACAAGATTGAACACGCATAGCGTGGCCCGAAGGGAGAAACATAGGATGTTTTTTGTACTTGTCGCAGTAATCCATAACTGATTTTTCCACGTTTGCTGGCGCAACCACTCTGTCATTTCTCACATGTACTCAATATGACAATATATAATCCTGTCCATGCCAAAACCCGAAACCCCAGCCCTGACCGTCGATATCATCATTGAACTGCATGACCAGCCAAACAGGCCAGTTGTGCTAATCAAGCGAAAATACCCACCGTTGGGCTGGGCACTTCCCGGTGGTTTTGTCGATGTCGGAGAAACCGTGAGTACGGCCGCTATTCGTGAAGCACTCGAAGAAACCAGTCTCGAAGTTACGCTAGATGTGCTGCTCGGTTGTTATTCTGATCCGGCACGTGATTTTCGCGGTCATACCGTGAGCCTGGTTTATATTGCCCATGCCAGCGGTGAGCCGAAAGCGGCGGATGATGCGGCTGATGTGCTAATGCTCGACCCCTGTGATGCAATGGCGCTGGCAAAAGTTGAACTAACTTTTGATCATAGAAGAATCATTGATGATTATTGCCACTATCGGCAGACCGGGCAGATTCGCCTGCCCGAGTGATGTCCAATTTCTTAACTTCCTGTTTTTTGGTATAATTTTTGACTTGAGCGCACATGGGTGCGCTTTATCGTTAAAGAGAGTCTTTATTTGAGCAATCGAACCCTGTCACTTGATGACCGTACCCACGAGTATTTGCTCTCGGTCTCGGTAGATGAAAGTGAACTGCTGCGTGAGTTGAGAGAACAAACCGCAGCTGAGAATCAATTTTCGGTGATGCAGATTTCACCGGAGCAGGGGCAGTTTATGGCCCTGCTGGTGAAGCTGACGGGTGCGAAGCGGGCGCTGGAGATCGGCACGTTTACCGGTTATAGCTCGATCTGCATCGCCAGTGCCCTGCCGGATGACGGTGAGCTGATCTGTTGCGATGATTCGGATGAATGGACGCAGATGGCGAGAAGCTACTGGCAGAAGGCGGGCCTGCAGGACAGGATCAAGTTTTATTTGCAGGATGCCTTGCTTAGCTTGCAGCAATTGCTGGATGATTCTGCTGCGGGTAGTTTTGATTTTATTTTTATCGATGCGGATAAACAGAACTACCCGTTGTATTACGAGCAGTCGCTGAGGCTGTTGCGCAAGGGTGGCTTGCTGGCGGTGGATAATACCCTGTGGTCGGGCAGTGTTGCCGACCCTGAAAATACCGAGCCGGGTACGCGTGCTATCCGGCGTTTTAATGAAATGGTAAAAAATGATAATCGGGTGACTAAGAGCCTGGTGCCGATTGGTGACGGTCTTACGCTCATCGTAAAGGATTTTGAATAATGCTGAAGTGGTTAAAAAATCGCAGAGATAAGAAAAAAAGAAAAAATACTGCAAAAAAAGTTTACTCAGATGGTGTGCGTATTATTCCACGCGCTGAGCACGGCATCTCGCGCAAAAATATGGATGACAGTGCGATCAAGGTTTTATCCCGGCTGAATAAAGCCGGTTATGAAGCCTATCTGGTCGGTGGCGCCGTGCGTGACCTGTTGCTGGGGCATCGTCCCAAAGATTTTGATGTCGCCACCGATGCCACGCCGGAACAGGTCAAGGAGCTATTTCGTAACTGTCGTTTGATTGGCCGTCGTTTCCGACTGGCGCACATTCATTTTGGTCGTCATATTATCGAAGTCGCGACTTTCCGTGGTCACCACGATGATTCTGGCTCAGGCCGTCAGGATGAGACGGGGCGTATTCTTCGCGACAACGTTTACGGTGACATTGAGCAGGATGTCTGGCGTCGTGATTTCACCTGTAATGCCCTGTATTACAACATCGCCGATTTTTCCGTGGTCGATTTTGTTGGTGGCTATGATGATGTGAAGCAGGGGCGTTTGCGTTTAATCGGTGATCCCGATGAGCGTTATCGTGAAGACCCGGTACGCATGCTGAGGGCGATTCGTTTTGCCGCCAAGCTGGGTTTTAGTATCGACGAAACCTGCCAGTATTTTATTCGCGAAGAAGGTGCTCTGCTCAGGGATATTCCACCAGCGCGTCTGTATGAAGAAGTGTTGAAGCTATTTCATTCCGGTCATGCGATTGAATGTTTTGCCGGGCTGCGTGAATTTCATTTGCTGGAACATCTTTTTCCGGAAGCGGCGGTGGCGCTTGATGGTAATGAGACCGGCCTGAAATTTTTACAGCTGGCGATGCAGAGCACGGATGAACGCATCCATAAAAATATGCCGGTGACCCCTGCGTTTTTATTCGCGGCACTATTGTGGGCGCCGCTGCTAAAACGCACAGAAAAACGCCTGGACAAAGGTGAGCCGCATGCACTGGCGTTACAAAAGTCAGCATCGGCGATGGTGGCTGAGCAGGTACGCCACGTTTCTATTCCAAAAAGATTTACCACGGTGATGCGAGATATCTGGGGCTTGCAGTCGCGTTTTTCCAATCGCAAGGGCAAGCGTGCTACGGCGGTATTTGAGCATCCCAAATTCAGGGCGGCTTATGATTTTTTGTGTCTGCGAGCCAGGGCAGGTGAAATCAGTGAAGAAGATTGCCAGTGGTGGACCGAGTTTCAGAAGAATTCACCGGAAGCCCAGCAAAAGAAAGTGCAGCCACAGAAACGCCATGGCCGCCCACGGCGTAGAAAGCGAACCAGTAAGATCAAAGATTGATGTATGGCTGAACAGGTTTATATCGGTTTAGGCAGCAACCTTGAACAGCCCGATGAACAAATCAGCAGGGCGGTAGCTTCTTTGAAACAGTTACCAGAGTGTTGTTATATTGCCGATTCGGGGTTATTTAAAAGCCAGGCCATGTTGCCTGAGGGTGGTGAAGCTCAGCATGATTATTACAATGCGGTAGTGTTGATTGAAACCTCACTCGAACCCCTGATACTACTGGATCATTTACAGGTGATTGAAAATAACCAGGGGCGTGAGCGTGACTACCGTTGGGCACCGCGTACCATTGATCTGGATATGTTGCTGTATGGGCAAATGGTGATGCACGAACCGCGTCTGCAACTACCGCATTACGATATCAGCGGGCGCGAATTTGTGCTTTATCCCTTGCAGCGGCTGTGTGAAAAACTGCAGCAGATTGATCTGGAAATTCCCGGTCATGGTATGCTAAGTGAGATGATTAAAAGCTGCCCCAGAAATGAGTTGGTTTATGTTGGAGAGATTGCATGAATGAGGCAAATGCCAGTCTGGATTTAGCAAAGCCATGGCCGGAATTTGTCGTGGTCGAGGGGCCGATTGGCGTGGGTAAAACTACGCTGGCGAAAAAGCTATCAAGGTCTTTTGAAAGTAACCTGTTGCTCGAAGGTGCGGATGATAATCCATTTCTGGAACGGTTTTATGAAAACCCCAGGGTTGCTGCCTTGCCGACACAACTGCATTTTCTGTTGCAACGCGCACGCCAGCTCAAAGAAATGAAACAGGAAGACATGTTCAGCCCGGTGAGAGTGGCGGATTTCCTGATCGAAAAAGATCGCCTGTTCGCAGAACTGACGCTGGACGAAGATGAGCTGGATTTGTACGAGCAGGTTTATGCAACCCTGACGATCGACGTACCCAAGCCTGATCTGGTCGTGTATTTGCAGGCACCGGTTGAAGTGTTGTTGGAACGAATTTATAAACGCGGTCTGTCGCATGAACAAATGATCGAGGCGGCGTATTTACAACGCCTGTGCGATGCTTATGTCAGTTTCTTTTATCAATATGCCGAGGCACCGCTACTGATTGTAAATGCCGCAGACATTGATTTTGCCAACAATGAAGATGAGTACCAGCTGCTGCTGGCGCGTATACTGGCCAATCGCAGTGGCCGTAATTATTTCAACCCATCATCGGTAATTATGCAGGAATTAGATTTATGAGTGCTCGCTCGAATTCATCAGGAAATAAAATTACCGTGCGTAGCCTGCACGAGAAAAAACAGGTGGGTGAGAAGATTGTCTGCCTGACCGCTTACGATGCCAGTTTTGCACGGGTGCTCGATCAGGCTGGTGTCGATGTGGTGCTGGTTGGCGATTCACTGGGCATGGTGGTACAGGGCAATGAAACCACATTGCCGGTGACCGTGGATGAAATGCTGTATCACAGCCAGATGGTTGCAAGAGGCCTGACAAATTCATTGTTGATTGTTGATATGCCCTTTCTGAGCGATACCTCGGTCGAAGCCGCGCTGGAAAATGCCGGGCTGTTCATGAAACAGGCCGGTGCCCAGATGGTCAAGCTGGAAGGGGGCGCAGAGCAGGCCGATATTGTCTCAATACTGGTGCAGCACGGTATCCCGGTTTGTGCACACCTGGGTTTGCAGCCGCAACGGGTGCATAAACTGGGTGGCTATCGGGTGCAGGGTCGCGAGGCCAGTGCCGCCGAGGCGATGCTGCAGGAGGCAAAAATTCTGGAACAGGCCGGGGCGGATTTAATTGTGCTCGAATGTGTGCCTGCTGAGCTGGCAGAGACGATCACCGGTGCACTATCGGTTCCGGTTATCGGTATTGGTGCCAGCGCGGCCTGTGATGGCCAGATTCTGGTGCTGTACGATATTCTGGGCCTGAGCATGGGGCGCATTCCCAGGTTCAGTCATAATTTCCTGAGTGAAGCGGGTAGCATCAAAGGGGCGATCCAGGCCTATGTCGAGGCCGTTAAATCAGGCACCTTCCCCGGACAGGATCATATTTTTAGTTGATAAAGGCGATGACAAAAATTCTGAGAACCATTGACGAAGTTCACCAGCAGGTAAATTTATGGAAGCAGGCGGGTGAGCGTATTGCCTTTGTGCCAACCATGGGCAATCTGCACGCAGGCCATCTGGCTTTGGTTGAGGCAGCGGCCAAAACTGGCGACCGGGTGGTGGTGAGTATTTTTGTGAACCCCATGCAGTTTGGTGAAAATGAAGATCTTGATCAATATCCACGCACGTTAGAGGAAGATGTCGGCAAGTTATCAAGATATAACGTTGATCTGGTTTTTGCGCCGATGGTTTCGGAGATTTATCCTGAAAGTGTTGATAACGCCACTACCGTCGAAGTGCCCAAACTGTCCGGTATTCTGGAGGGTGAATGCCGTCCCGGTTTTTTCAAAGGCGTCGCTACGGTGGTCAACAAACTGTTCAATATCGTGCAGCCGGATGTGGCTATTTTTGGGGAGAAAGATTTCCAGCAGCTTCTGGTGATCAAACAGATGGTGTCAGATCTGGCCATGCCGGTTGAGATCCAGTCAGTGGCCACCCGGCGCGAACCAGATGGCCTGGCCATGAGTTCGCGCAACGGCTATCTAAATGATGAGGAACGCGTACTGGCGACGCTGATACATGCATGCCTGGAAAAACTGGTCGAAGCGGTGCTGGCCGGGGAAAATCCTGCCTTTGCAGTAGGGCATGCCAGCCATGAGCTGGATGAACAGGGTTTTCTGGTTGATTATGTAGTGGTGCGCCGGCAGCATGATTTGGCGGTTCCAGAGCAGGATGACAGGGCGTTAATTGTGCTGGCGGCAGCCAGACTGGGTTCTGTGCGTTTAATTGACAATATCCCATTTACCTTGAGTTAATGATGGTTGTACGGTTTGCAGTAGATGTGGCCGTGAATATTAGAAAACTGCTATAATTACATTTTGCACCGTTCAGACCCAGATTTATGCAACTGACATTACTCAAAGCCAAACTGCACAAAGCACACGTGACGCACTCCGAGCTGGAATACGAAGGTTCGTGCGCGATTGATAGTGTATTGCTGGAAACCGCAGGTATTCATGAATACGAGCAGATTCATATTTACAATGTGAATAATGGTGAGCGTTTTACGACTTATGCCATTCGTGCTGAAGCGGGCAGTGGCATTATTTCCGTAAATGGCGCGGCCGCGCACAAGGCGAATCCGGGTGATCGAGTCATTATTTGTGCCTATGCTGAATTAGCGCAGCATGAAGTGGCAAATTTCCATCCCAGGCTGGTTTATCTTAACGAGCAAAATGAAGTCACCCGAACCTCGGATCAGATCCCTGTTCAGGTTGCCTGATTAGATTCTTTTAATCTGAAGCTTCGGCTTTTTTGAGTAGAGCCAGTGCCTTTTTATCGGTGGGGTTTTTCAACAGGTGTTTCTCTAATGAGGTTATCGCCTGGTCCTTGAGTTCGTAGGTTAAATATACTTCAGCTGCAGCGACTAGATCGTCGTCTTCAGACACATCATCTTTATGAGTCTTAGCTACAGGTTTGGCTGCGGGTTTAGCTGGAGCTGGCGCTTGCGGTTCGTGCGGTACGTTTCTTTCTTCTGATAGTCTCTCTGTGGCCAGCTTGTCTGCTCTTTCCTTCTTTTCTTTGGCATCGTTGGCGATTGTTTTGGCAACAATGACAATGGCTACAATTACAGATAACCCTAGAATTGCCAGTAGTATTGTTACGCCTATGTCTGCTTGATCAAAACTCATTGGTACCTTCCTCGGTGTTGTAAATGGATAAGGTGGTCAATATCTATAGATAGCTTCACCTTTATTCATTTTACTATTATCGCCCAAGTCTAGATAATTTGCCTGTAATATCAAGATTAAACCTAAGGATGTTTCTGATTTTTTCGCAGATTTATCCCGTGTTACGCATGCCTGCCGCAATGGCGTTAATGCTTCTGAGTAATGGATCCAGCCACATATCGCGATCTTCCTGGCTGAGTGATTCATCACGGCAGCGTTTGAGCAATTTTATCTGGATGTGATTTAGGGGGTCTAGATAGGGGTCGCGGCGCATCAGGGATAGCGCCAGTGGCTCAATGTCATCCAGAAGATGATCCATTTCAGCAATCTGCAGGGTCATCTGATTAGTGCGCTGATGCTCTGCCCTGATCAAATTAAAAACACGTTGCCTGGTGTCTTTCAATAGACATAATTCAGAATATTCTTCAGCGGTAACAATATCGGCCTTGTATAAAGCCATTTCAGTATTGCTGAGCAGAGCGCGGAAATAGGGCCAGTTCTGGTAAAGCTCACGTAACTGATTGAGGCGCTCATTATCGCCGCCAACCCAGGTTTCCAGTGCGGAGCCAATGCCGTACCAGGCGGGCAGTGTGTGCCTGGCCTGTGCCCAGGCAAAGACCCAGCCGATGGCGCGTACCGATGATTTAGAGCGATCACCGGCTTTGCGATGTGATGGACGAGAGCCGATATTCATCAAGGCAATTTCGCTGACTGGTGTGGCCTCGTAGAAATAATCGAGGAAGCCATCGGTTCGATCGGTCAGTTCACGATAGGTGGTTTCACCGATTTCCATGATCTCACGCATGATCTGCATGCGCTCAGGGGTAGTGCTGATTTCGCTGGGCATGACTTTGTAGCGACTGGCCAGCATCAGGCCCGAAATACCAAGCGTGAGCTCGTAGATTGCCGTTTCAGCGTTGCTGTATTTGTTCGACAGCACTTCGCCCTGTTCAGTGAATTTGATTTCACCGTGAACAGTGCCTTCCGGCTGCGCCAGAATCGATTCAAAAGTAGGGCCGCCGCCACGACCGATGGTGCCGCCACGGCCGTGGAACAAGCGGCATTCGATACCGTGGGCATCGGTGAGCTTGATGACCTTGCGCTGTGCCTCGAACAGCTGCCATGAAGAGGCCAGAATGCCGCCATCCTTGCAGGAGTCGGAATAACCCAGCATGACTTCCTGTAAACCGCCGGAAACATTGAGTAGTGATTTGTAAACGACATCTTCAAACAGCGAGGACAATACGCTTTCGATGTGTGCCAGATCCTCAATGGTTTCAAATAAAGGTGAAATCTTGATGTTACAGAACCAGTTGTCGTCTTTTTTACCAGCCAGGCCGAGCAGTGTTGCCAGCCACATGACTTCCATAATATGGCTGGCCTGATGGGTCATGGAGATAACGTAGGTGCCAAACGCATCAGGGCTAATTTCTGTGCCCATAGTCGCCATGGTCTGGAACACTTCGATGGTTTCTCTGTGTAAATCATCCAGTTTATTTTTGTCCAGCTGGAATGAGTCATCGGGGTTATCGATCAGCCTGGAAAGTAGTTTGATGCGTTGCTCTTCAGGCAGGGCAGCGTAATCAATTTTGTTATCCAGCTGCTTTAATATTTCAGTAACTGCATCGCTGTGGCGGGTTGATTCCTGGCGGATATCCAGGTGCATCAGGTAGAAACCAAAGGACTCGACCAGACGGATAAAGTCTTTCAGGGTGCCGTCTGCAATAGCCTGGTCGCCGTGGCTATAAAGCGAATCGCGAATCAGGTGTAGATCGGTGAGAAGCTCTTTTTCTGATGGGTAAGCGTCCTTAAATGCGGAAGCATCAATTTCAAGTGTACTGTCATCAATTCTGTCTATGCCGGCGCGAACCTTGTCCAGGTTTTGCTGCAGGCGATAACGCATGAAAGCAATTTTTCGGCGGTAAGGTTCATTGCTGTATATGGTGGGCTTGGTAGTAAATACTTCAAAGCGCAGATGTTCATCCTGATTCAGGCTTTCAGTGAAGGCCTCACTGGGAGTGCACAGTTGGCTGGAATGGGTCAGGATTTTGAAAATCTCAGCCAGTCTGCGAACGTATTCTTCGAGCGCGACTGCGGATTGCAGGTGCAGGGCCAGAGCCGTGGTTTCGGGTTTAACGTTGGGATTGCCATCACGGTCACCGCCAATCCAGGAACCAAATTGCAGGAAGCTGGGTACGCAGATCTGTTCGTTGGGGTAATAGTCGCGAACACGGCGCTCCAGGTTTTTGTAGATAACCGGAACAGCATCAAACAGGCTTTCCTTGAAGTAATAAAGCCCATTTTTAATTTCATCCCTGACCTGAGGTCGGGTTTCGCGTACTTCATCGGTACGCCATAATATCTGGATCTGGGCTTCCAGTTCGTCAGTGGCCTCTTTCACCTGGGCTGGATTTAAATCAAGATCATTGAGTTTTTCATTGGCCAGAAAGATGCGGCGCAGTGCGTAAAGTACGCTACGACGTTTGGCTTCGGTTGGGTGCGCGGTGATAACCGGGATGTAAGCCAGACGGTTGAGCAGGTTCTGTAACTGCGCGGGGTTCATCTCCAGGTCTTTGAAATTAGCCAGTGCAGAATCAAAAGAACCTACCCAGAGGATGTTTTCAGTGGTGCGGTGCTTGAGCTGCTCACGGCGTTGCTGGTGCTGGGAGGCTTCCTCGGCAATGTTGACCAGGCTGAAATAGGTACTGAAAGCGCGTACCACCTGAGCGAGCGTTTCTGCATCCAGCGATTCGATCATCGACATCATCTGTGCGCGTTTTTTCTCATCATCTTTTTTGTGCAGATCGATAAAGCCGAGTCGTAATTTTTCTACCGAGTCATAAACTTTGGCGCCAGCCTGAGAAAGCAGAACATTACCCAGCAGGTTGCCGAGCAGTTTGACGCGAGCGCGGAGCTGTTCGTCACTGCTGGCGGTATTGAGCAGGCCAGCGGGTTTCTTTTTCAGGGAAGAGAATGCGTTTTCTGATGTTATTGATTCAGTCATAAATGGTACTATTCGGCGCTCACGGCCTGTGTACAAAGGCGCGGTATTATAGCTCATGCAGCATTTTGCCGATATACCGGAAATAAATGTGGCTATATCACCGCTTTTGCGTGGTGAAAAACTGTATATGAGCTAGGCTTGAGTGATCAAACAATGGATGCCTGAAAAAACTAATAAGTTATGTCTAAATTAACCGAATTGCCGGCCTGGCAAGCGTTGCAGGCACATTTTGCAGAGGTCAAAGACCTGCATATGCGCGATCTGTTTGTCCAGGATGAGCAGCGTTTTGAGAAATTCAGCAGCCGAATGGATGACATCCTGCTGGATTTTTCCAAAAACCGCATGACGGACGAGACTTTCCGATTGTTATGCGAGCTGGCGCGTGAGTCGGGCGTTGAGGGCTGGCGTGACCAGATGTTTGCCGGGCTGGAAATCAATATTTCAGAATATCGCCCTGTTTTGCACACGGCCCTGCGTAATCGCGGCAACAAACCAGTGTTTGTCGATGGTGAAGATGTCATGCCCAAGGTCAACAAGGTGTTGCAGCAGATGCGTTATTTTTCAGAGCGTGTGCGCGGTGGCCACTGGCGTGGTTATAACGGCCACCTGATTACGGATATCATTAATATTGGTATTGGTGGCTCGGATCTGGGGCCGCATGTAGTTTGTGATGCAATGAAACCTTTTGCCCAGCGGGGCATGAATGTGCATTTTGTATCAAATATTGACCCGACGCATCTCACAGAAATCCTGAAATTTGTGCAGCCGGAATCAACCCTGTTTATTGTTTCCTCAAAATCGTTTACCACCCAGGAAACCATGATGAATGCGCACAGCGCGCGGGACTGGTTTGTGCGCACCACGGGCTCTGAAAAAGCGGTATCTAAACATTTTGTCGCGGTGACCAGCAACCTCAATGCGGCCAGTGAATTTGGTATTTTGCCTGAGAATGTCTTTGAGTTCTGGGACTGGGTGGGGGGGCGCTATTCGCTCTGGTCGGCAATTGGCCTGCCTATCGTACTGTATCTGGGTATGGATCATTTTGAAGATCTGCTCGATGGAGCTTATGCCATGGATGAGCATTTCAAAAATGCGCCGATAGAAAAAAACATACCGATGATACTGGCCCTGCTCGGCATCTGGTATAACAATTTCTTTGATGCACAAAGCCACGCGGTGATGGCTTATAACCAGTATCTGCGCCGTTTACCCGCGCATCTGCAACAGCTGGACATGGAGAGCAATGGCAAGACCATAACCCGTCAGGGTGAGCGTGTGGACTATCTCACCGGCCCGATTATCTGGGGTGAGACCGGCAGCAACTGCCAGCATGCGTTTTTCCAGTTGCTGCATCAGGGCACCAAGCCAGTGCCGGCTGATTTTTTGATCCCTGCCAAGAGCAAAGACCCCCTGGGCAAACAGCACAGTGTTTTATTATCAAATTTTCTGGCACAGACCCGCGCCCTGATGATGGGTAAAACAGAGGAGGAAGCGCTTCAGGAGCTGAAAGCATCCAATACGCCGGAAGAGAAGATTCCTGAAATTCTGCCGCACAAGGTGTTTGAAGGTAATAAGCCGACCAATTCGCTCATGTTTGAAAAACTCGATCCACGTACCATGGGCTCTTTACTGGCAATGTATGAGCACAAGGTGTTTGTCCAGGGTGTGATCTGGAATATCAATTCTTTTGATCAATGGGGTGTGGAGCTGGGTAAGCAACTGGCGAATGATATTTTGCAGACGCTGTCGAGTCGGGAGCAAACGGATGTCTACGATAACTCGACCAATGGCCTGCTGGATTACTGCGTGTCGCTCAAGTTTACCGATTAGCTGTTTAGCTGGCGCAGAGCCCATTCGATATGTTCGGCAACAACGGGGGTTGATTCGCTGAGTTTATTCTCAAGAGCGGAAATGATTTCTGCTGAGTAAGGCGCGTTACCCAGTGCAATCGCAATATTGCGTTGCCAGCGTTGGTAACCGATGCGGCGGATGGCCGAGCCTTCGGTGTTCTTCAGGAATGTCTGTTCGCTCCAGTCAAATAATTCCAGTAGTCCGGGAGCGTCCAGGGGGTGGCGGGCCAGAAAATCTTTTTCAGTGCTGGGCACAGAAAAACGGTTCCAAGGACAGCACAGTTGGCAGTCGTCGCAGCCATATATCCGGTTGCCCATGGCTGACCTGAATTCAACCGGGATAGCGCCATCCAGTTCGATGGTGAGATAGGAAATACAGCGGCGAGCATCCAGTCTATAGGGTGCGATAATGGCCTGGGTAGGGCAGACCTCGATGCATTTTTGACAGTTGCCACAGTGTGATTCGGGTGTGTTGTTGCTGATGGGCAGTGGCAGGTCGGTATAAATCTCGCCCAGAAAAAACCAGGAGCCAGCTTTGGAGTTAATCAGGTTGGTGTGTTTGCCGATCCAGCCCAGGCCTGCTTTTTCTGCCAGTGGCTTTTCCAGCACGGGGGCGCTATCGACAAAAACACGGTAGCCAAAATCACCGATTTCACTGGCTATTTTACTGGCAAGTTTCTGCAAACGCTTGCGCATCAGCTTGTGATAGTCGCGACCGAGGGCATAACGAGAGATGTACCCGAGTTCGGGGTTGTCCAGAATGGCCTCGGCGGCCTCACAGTCTGGTGGGTAATAATCCATGCGCACAGAAATGATGCGCAGGGTATCGGGAACCAGTTCATCAGGCTGGTAGCGCATCGAGCCATGCTTGTGCATGTAGCCCATTTCACCGTGGTAATCCTGATTTAGCCAGTCAGTGAAATGGTCCTGGTAGTGGCCAAGTTCGGTGTCGGTGACTTCCAGCTGTTGAAAGCCCAGCGACTTTGCCCAGGTTTTGAGGTGCTGGAGTAATTCTTCCGGATTTTTTAAAGTGATTTTTTGAGGCATGCTGCTAGTTTAACGGTTGTCGAGGTGTAATCGAAATTTCAATCGTCGCTATGAAAGGCTACAATACGCAGTTTATATGTTATTGCTAATCAAGCTTCTGGAAAGTACACGTGCTGACGACTGAATCAAAAATTTACATAGCTGGACACCGAGGCATGGTGGGTTCGGCGATTATTCGACAATTGCAGCAACGCGGTATTACCCGGCTGGTGACGCGTACCCATGCTGAGCTGGATTTGACCAATCAGCAGCAGGTGCGAGATTTTTTTACTGATGAGCAGCCTGACTACGTTATTCTGGCGGCGGCAAAAGTGGGTGGTATTCATGCCAATAATACTTACCCTGCTGAATTTATTTATGACAACCTGATGATCGAGGCGAATGTCATTGATGCGGCTTATCGTAATAATGTGCAGCGACTGTTGTTTCTGGGTAGCTCCTGTATTTACCCGAAATCGGTTGCGCAGCCGATGCGGGAAGAGGCCTTGCTCACCGATGTGCTGGAGCCGACCAATGAGCCGTATGCGCTGGCGAAAATCGCAGGCATTAAATTGTGCGAATCTTATAATCGCCAGTATGGCACTGACTATCGTTCGGTGATGCCGACCAATTTGTACGGTGAGGGTGATAATTTCCATGCTGAAAATTCCCATGTGATTCCGGCTTTGATGCGGCGCTTTCATGAGGCCAAACAGAATAACGATAAAGAAGTAGTTGTCTGGGGTAGTGGTAAAGCTATGCGCGAGTTTCTGCACGTTGATGATATGGCAGCCGCTTCAATTTATGTGCTGGAAATGGATAACACCGCTTATGCCGCCAATACCCAGCCAATGCTTTCACATATTAATGTGGGCACGGGTATCGACTGCACGATTGGCGAGTTAGCTGAAACTATCAAGCGTGTCGTTGGTTTTGAGGGTGAACTGGTGTTTGATGCCAGCAAGCCAGACGGTACTTTGAGAAAGTTGATGGATGTCAGTCGGTTGAAGAAGTTAGGCTGGCAGGCCAGTATTTCACTGGAAGAAGGTTTACGTAAGACCTATGATTGGTATCTACAACACGTGGGTCAACAGGATTTAAGGCTGTAGATCTTTTTAATTTATTTAACTGACAGAAAAAACTATGACAGTCCGTACCCGATTTGCCCCCAGCCCGACCGGTTATCTCCACATCGGTGGTGCCCGTACTTCGTTATTCTCATGGCTGTACGCCAAAAAAATGGGCGGTGAATTCATTCTTCGAATTGAAGATACCGACCGTGAGCGCTCTACCCAGGAGGCTGTTGATGCCATTATTGATGGCATGGAATGGCTGGGTATGGAGCACGATGAAGGCCCTTATTACCAGACGCATCGATTTGATCGCTATAAGGAAGTGATCCAGCAGTTGCTTGATGACGGCCACGCCTATTACTGCAACTGCTCGCGGGAGCGCCTTGATCAGATTCGTGAACAGCAGATGGCGAAAAAGGAAAAACCGAAATACGATGGCTGTTGCCGTGATAAAGGCCTGGCTGAGGCTGATGATACGGTGATTCGTTTTAAGAACCCGCTGGAGGGTGAGGTCACGATTACCGACCACGTGCGCGGCACCGTGGTGATAAAAAATCAGGAGCTGGATGACCTGATTATCGAGCGCTCGGACGGTACACCGACCTATAACCTGACGGTGGTGGTTGATGACTGGGACATGAAAATCAGCCACGTGATTCGTGGTGACGATCATCTCAATAATACGCCACGCCAGATCAATATCCTGAATGCGCTCGGTGCCCAGATTCCTGAATATGCCCATCTGCCGATGATCAACGGTCCTGATGGCAAGAAATTGTCCAAACGTCACGGTGCGGTTAGCGTCATGCAATATCATGAGGAGGGTTATCTGGCGGAGGCGGTGCTGAACTACCTGGTGCGTCTGGGCTGGTCACACGGTGACCAGGAAGTTTTCACCCTGGAAGAAATGATCGAGAAATTTGATATCAGGGATATTAATAAGTCTTCATCAAATTTCAGCATAGAAAAGCTGCAGTGGATGAATCAGCAATATCTGATGAGCCTGGATCCAGTGAGAGTCGCCGAGCAGCTGGCTTTCTATATGATGGAGCATGGTATTAAGATTGAAGAAGGCCCTGCTTTGGTGGAAATTGTCATGCTGTTGCGTGAGCGCAGCAGGACGCTGGTGGAAATGGTTGAAAATAGCCGTTTTTTCTACGAGCCAGTTGAGGAATATGATGCCAAATCGGTGAAAAAACATATCAAGGCAGGCACGAGTGCAATACTGGTGACTATCAGGGAAAAGCTGGCCAATCTGGAAGAATGGTACGCGGACAAGATTCACCATGTGGTTCAGGAAGTGGTTAACGAGCAGGAAGTGGGCTTCCCCAAAGTAGCCATGCCGTTACGCATTGCGGTGACGGGTTCGACCATGTCGCCCTCGATCGATACCACGCTGGATTTGCTGGGCAGGGAAAAAACCCTCGATAGAATAGATAAACTGCTGGTATTTATAGCCAACCAGTAGAGTCAGGAGAGGGCAAGTTCATTTACATTGAAAAGTGAATCGAGTATAGTGCACGCCACATCAAACGGGGCTATAGCTCAGCTGGGAGAGCGCAACACTGGCAGTGTTGAGGTCAGCGGTTCGATCCCGCTTAGCTCCACCATTTTTATTTGCCAACCCGTTGTTTTAAAAAGATAATGGGATTATTCTGTGAAAATAATCGTAACGGGCGGTGCCGGTTTTATTGGCTCTGCCGTGATTCGTCAATACATCAATGATACTGATCACGAAGTGATTAACCTGGATGCGCTGACTTATGCGGGCAATCTGGAGTCACTGGCTGAAGTCTCTAATCATCCCCGATACCATTTCGAGCACGCCAATATCTGTGATCAGGCAGCGGTGCAGCGCATTTTTGAGCAATATCAGCCTGATGCCATTATGCACCTTGCAGCAGAATCCCATGTTGACCGTTCCATCGATGGCCCTGCCGATTTCATCCAGACCAACATCGTTGGCACCTATGTCCTGCTTGATCTAGCAAAGAAATACTGGGAGCACCTGGATGGGGACAGGAAGGCAGCATTTAAATTTCACCATGTGTCCACCGATGAGGTTTATGGTGATCTGGAAGCCGATGGCTTCTTCACCGAGGAGACCAGCTACGAGCCCAGCTCACCGTATTCAGCCAGCAAGGCCTCATCCGATCATCTGGTCAGGGCCTGGCACCGTACCTACGGCTTGCCCATTGTGATTACCAACTGTTCCAATAACTATGGTTCGTATCAGTTCCCGGAAAAACTAATCCCATTGGTTACCCTGAATGCGCTGGCAGGCAAGCCGCTGCCCATATATGGCGATGGTTCACAGATACGCGACTGGCTGCACGTTGATGACCATGCCCGCGCCCTGCGCCTGGTGCTGGAAACCGGCAAGCTTGGCGAAACCTACAATATTGGCGGCCATAATGAAAAGACCAACCTGGAAGTGGTGAAGACGATTTGTGCTTTGCTGGACCGACTTGTTCCAGAATCGCCGTATATTCCTCACGAATCACTTATCACTTACGTTTCTGATCGTCCTGGCCACGATGTGCGTTACGCGATTGATGCCGATAAAATTGCCCGGGATTTAGGCTGGACACCTGAAGAGACTTTTGAAACAGGCATGGAAAAAACCATTAACTGGTATCTTGAAAATGATGAATGGTGTCAGCATGTACTGGATGGCAGCTATCAGGGTGAGCGCCTGGGTCTGGGGGAAGATTGATGAAAGGTATTATTCTGGCTGGCGGTTCCGGTACCCGGCTTTATCCAATTACCCAGGGTGTGAGCAAGCAGCTGACCCCGATTTACGATAAACCGATGATTTATTATCCATTGTCGGTATTAATGCTGTCGGGCATTACCGAAGTGCTGGT
>JAPHSZ010000201.1 GCA_026196545.1 Gammaproteobacteria bacterium | reverse complement strand
CGCAGGGCATCGGTGCCGAACGCGGGAATGCCATCGGGGAATTCCTTGCGTGTCTGTTTTTCGATCTTTTTCGCCAGCTCCGGCTGCATCATATTCGAGGTGCGTTTCGCGACCAGCGCTTCCAGGTCGATGCCATCGATCAGGTCAATCGGGTCGAGTACATTGCCCTTGGACTTGGACATTTTGTGGCCGTAGGAATCACGTACCAGGCCGTGCACATAGACTTCGTGGAACGGCACATCGTCCATGAATTTCAGGCCCATCATAATCATGCGCGCAACCCAGAAGAAAATGATGTCAAAGCCGGTAACCAGGACACTGGTTGGGTAAAAGTCTTTCAGGCGTTGGGTGTCTTCCGGCCAGCCGATGGTGGAGAACGGCCACAGCGCTGACGAGAACCAGGTGTCTAGCACGTCTTCGTCCTGGCGTAGCGGATAGTCGGCATCAAGGTTATGTTTTTCGCGCACTTCGTTTTCATCGCGGCCAACATAGACATTGCCTTCGTCATCGAACCACGCGGGAATGCGATGTCCCCACCAGATCTGGCGGCTGATGCACCAGTCCTGGATATTGTTCATCCATTCGTAGTAGGTGTTCTTCCAGTTGTCGGGTACGAAACGAATCTTGCCGGTCTCGACCGCTTCCACTGCAGGCCTGGCCAGCGGGGCAACCTTGACGTACCACTGGTCGGTGAGAAATGGCTCGATCACGGTGCCGGAGCGGTCACCGCGTGGCACCATCAGTTTGTGGTCTTCAACTTTTTCCAGCAGGCCGGCGGCTTCTAAATCAGCAACCATCTGTTTGCGCGCGGCATACCGATCCATGTCGATATATTTCGCAGGCAGCAAATCGTTTTCATCTTCGTCGTTATCGCGAATCGCGGCATCGGCGGTGAAAATGTTGATCAGGCCGCCGTGTGGTTGTTCGCTGATGGCGTTCTCATCGCGGTGACGTTGCCAGACCGCGTAGTCATTGAAATCGTGTGCCGGGGTGATCTTCACGCAACCGGTGCCGAATTCAGGATCGACATGCTCTTCATCGGCGATGATCGGAATCTTGCGGCCGGTCAGCGGCAGTTCCAGCAGTTCGCCGATCATGTGTTTGTAGCGTTCATCGTTCGGGTTCACCGCAACCGCACAGTCACCGAGCAGGGTTTCAGGTCGTGTGGTCGCAACTACCAAATGGCCCTTGCCATTCGACAGCGGGTAACGCATGTGCCACATGTGGCCGTTTTCTTCTTCGTTGAGCACTTCGAGGTCGGAAACGGCGGTGTGCAGTTTGGTGTCCCAGTTGACCAGTCGCTTGCCACGATAGATCAGGCCTTCTTCATACAGGCGCACGAAGACTTCCTTGACCGCATCAGACAGGCCATCGTCCATGGTGAAGCGCTCGTGTTCCCAGTCCAGCGATGAACCCAGGCGGCGAAGCTGGCGGGTAATGTTGCCGCCGGACTCTTCCTTCCATTCCCAGATCTTGTCGATGAAGGCATCGCGGCCGAGGTCGTGACGGGTTTTGCCTTCGGCCTCGAGCTGTCGCTCGACTACCATCTGTGTGGCGATACCGGCATGGTCGGTACCCGGCTGCCAGAGCGTGTTGTCGCCTTTCATGCGGTGATAGCGGATCAGCGTATCCATTACCGTGTTGTTAAAACCGTGGCCCATGTGCAGGCTGCCAGTGACATTTGGCGGCGGAATCATGATGCTGTAGGCACTACTACCAGCTTTGTGGTGGGGGGCGAAATAGCCGTTGTCTTCCCAGTTTTTGTACCAGGTCTGTTCGATGGCTTTCGGGTTGTAGGTTTTTTCCATGGATAATTATGCTTTTTGATGAAGGCCCTGGTGGCGCAACAGATTAAAAGCCGGAGATTATACCGTATGCATGGCGATGATGGGATGTATGAGCGGGCTTATTCCTTGTCTTTATCTTTGAATTCGCTGAGTATTTTTGGGATGTGTTTTTGCAGTTCAAAACGCAGCTGCATGAACAGATGCTGTTCCAGGTCGGGCATCATGTCCTGCATGATTTTTTCGACCAGCTCGGTCATTTCTTCACTACGGCGTTGATCGACTGCACGGCGTGGTTCGCCGCGGCGTTCTGCAACGCGACGCTCGGTTTTGCCTTCAGGAGGGGTGGTTTGTTCTTTACGACGATCTGTCTTGCGGCGGTCACTCGATTTACGCTGGGCTTTCTTTTTTGGTGCCGGCGTCTTATTGTCGTCGTTAGGCTTGGCAGGCTTGTCCTGCTGTACGACATCTTCCAGTGTGGGGATGTTTTTAAATTTATCGTCTGACATAGCTATCCAGAATTTATCTGATCCGTTGTAGGTTGCTGGTATTATAGTTCGTTAGACAATAATTGCTTTTTGTATTGAGCATTGTTTGCACATCCCTGTTATTTTGCTTGCCACGTTCTGTTTATGATGCCGGCTCAATTACTTTGAGGCGATCGAGAATGTATTGCATCAACAGGCCGACCGGGCGTCCGGTTGCCCCTTTCTGTTTGCCACTGATCCAGGCGACACCGGCAATGTCGAGATGTGCCCAGTGATATCTTTTGGTGAAGTGTGCCAGGAAGCAGGCGGCGGTAACCGTGCCGGCGCCTTTGCCACCGATATTGGCGATGTCGGCAAAATTACTTTCCAGCTGTTCCTGATAATCTTCCCATAAGGGCAGTTGCCAGCAACGGTCACCGCTCGATTGACCGGCATGGAGCAGTTCGTTAATCAGAGGGTTGTGGTTGCCCATTAAACCGGCCGCATGCGCCCCGAGTGCGACAACGCAGGCACCGGTCAGGGTGGCAACATCTATTACCACATCAGGTTCATATTTAGCAGCATAAGTGAGTGCATCGCATAAAATTAATCGGCCTTCAGCATCAGTATTGAGTATTTCGATGGTTTTTCCAGACATGCTGGTGACAATATCGCCGGGTTTAATGGCGATGCCACCCGGCATATTTTCAACTGAGGGAACAATGGCAACGATATTCATGGGGGTTTGTAATTCGGCGCAGGCGGCGATAGTGCCGAGTACGCTGGCGGCGCCACACATGTCATATTTCATTTCGTCCATAGTCGCGCCGGGCTTGAGGCTGATGCCACCCGAATCAAAAGTCACGCCCTTGCCTACCAGTACGATGGGGGCCTGGTCTTTATCACCGCCCATATATTCAACGGTGATTAATTTTCCCGGTTCGCGACTGCCACGTGACACTGCCAGCAGGGCGCCCATGCCCAGTTCTTCCATTTCGGCTTCATCAAGTACGCTGGTTTTTACCCCCGGGTATTGTTCCTGCAGGGTCATGGCCTGTTTTGCCAGGTAAGTTGGCGTGCAAATGTTGCCGGGCAGGTTGGACAGGTCTTTACTGAGACTGATGCCGGTTGAAACCGCCATCGCATTTCTAACGGCGATTTCACCGTCAGCCAGCTGGCCACGACCGGAAACGCTGAAAATGAATTTTCTTAGTGGGCGGCGGGGTGGTTTCTGTTCGCTTTTTAGCTGGTTGAATTGATACAGGCATTCGTCAATTGCTTCGATGGACTGGCTGATTTTCCAGGTGATACATCGGCGTTTAACAGCGATTTCTGTCAGATAGGAGGCGATTTCAGTGGCACCACTGGATTCCAGGCGTTTAACCATATTCTGGTTTATCTGGCGAAATTTTTTCGTCGAGATTTTTTTCTCTTTACCGCACCCAATCAGCAAAACGCGATCACACAGAGTGTTTTCAAGATCATGAAGCAACAGGCTTTGGCCTATTTCACCTTCTATTTCGCCGCGGCGAACCAGATTGGAAATAACACCACCGCTAATTTCGTCCAGAATTTTGGCTGAGGGTGACAGTTTGCGTGAGGCAAAAACAGCGGCTACAACACATCCTATACGTTGTTTTTCGGGGCTGCCGCTTTTAACGGTGTATTCCATGAGGGTCTCCAGAAATGTTAGTTAAAAATTTTAATTAAGGCGTATTTATGATTAATAAGTATAAAAAAAGTGAGTATTTTGGGCTAAATGCGCCTATTCATGAATTAATATAGATCATCTTAACTATAGATTGTAAGCAATTAATGCATTGTCAGGTAGTCAATGTGATAATGGTAGCGCAATGAGTCAGTTTATAAAAAAACATTTGTCGATTATTGACCGCTATATCAGTCAGGAAATTATTCTTTCCTGGTTCTCTGTTCTGTTTGTACTGGTTATCGTGGTGGTGAGTGCGGATGCGGTGCATTTGCTGGCGTGGCTGGTAGAAGGACGAATTCCGGTTGATATGTTTCTGTCGCTGCTGCTGAACAATTTTTATGAATTTACCGTCATGCTGGTTCCCCTGAGTTTGCTGCTGGGTATTTTGCTAGCTTTTGGCCGCCTGTATAAGGACAGTGAAATGACCGCTGTGATGTCAGCTGGAATGGGCCCCATGCAGTGGTATCGCCCGTTATTGCTGGTGACGCTGCCGACGACATTTTTGATGCTGTATCTCACCCTGTTTGTTATTCCATCGGTGGTTGAACATCGAGATGGTATGATGACGGATATAAAAAACCGAACCGAACTCAGTACCCTGTTTGCGGGGCGTTTTAACCAGTCAAAAGAAGGCAATGCGATCTTTTTTCTGGAATCACAGCGTGAATCCGGTCAGGTTATGGATCATGTGTTTTATCAGCAAATTCAAAATGGTGTTGCCCAGGTGGATATTGCGCAGCGTGCTCAGAAACATAATGATAAAAATGGACGCAACTATATGGTGATGAAGTCGGGTACCCACTATGAGGGCCAGCCCGGTGATGGGCAGTACAAAATTACCGAATATCAGGAGTATGGTGTTTATATTCCCGGTTCAAGAGATGCGGCTGCAACCTTGTCGGTTAAGGCCTTGCCCAGCGCGCAGTTGTGGCAGTCGAATTTGCCTCGCCATCAGGCAGAATTACAGTGGCGTCTAACAGTGCCGGTAGCGACTTTAATTATTGCCATGCTGGCTTTGCCACTCAGCCAGACTACACCGCGCAGTGGACGCTACGCCAATCTGGCCTGGGCGATATTGCTGTATCTGGTGTATTCAAATTTATTGAGTCTGGGTAAAAACTGGATTATCAAGGAACGCGTGCCCGTTTGGGTAGGAACCTGGTGGGTGCATATTGTGGCGCTAATTCTGTTATTTGTACTATTGAAACTGGGTGGTCATGTGTTTCGAAGCAGAACTCGGCAGAACAATGCGCAGGCTGAGGTTACAGGTTAATGATTGTTGATCGTTATATTGCGCGTTCTATCATTGCAGGCACGCTGGGTGCCCTGTTGGTGTTTATGGCGCTCTTTATTTTTATCGATTTTGTCCGGCAGCTGGATCATATCGGCACCAAGGATTTTGGCCTGACTGAGGCCATTATGTTTGTGTTGCTGGGGCTGCCCAAAAGATTATACGAACTGGCGCCTTCAATTATTTTACTGGGCGGGCTTATTTCCATGGGGGCGATGGCAACCCATTCCGAGCTGGTGGTGATGCGTTCTTCGGGCATCACTGTGGCAAGAATCATTCGTTCTGTGCTGCAAACAGGGCTGGTGCTGGCAGTGCTGGTCGGATTGATGGGGGAGTTTATTGTGCCGCACGCAACCAGCATGGCCAAAACGCTACGGGCAGCGGCGATAGAAGACAAGGTGCTGGTGGGCGGTGAACATGGCCTGTGGGCACGGGATGGTAACCGCTACTTTAATGTAAAGACTGTAATGCCGGATATGCAGCTGAGGCAGGTCAGGGTTTATGAACTGGATGAAAACAGAAAACTCAAACGGGCAAGTAGTGCCAGGCGTGCCTATTTTGAAGACGGCCATTGGGTGCTGAAAAATGTCAGGCATAGTGATATTTCTGAAACTGGGATTAAAACTCACAGCAGGGCTACAGAACTGTGGCCTAATTTACTCAAAACAGATTTATTTGAGGTGCTAAGGCTGGATCCTCAGGATATGTCGGTGGTTTCCCTGATGCAGTACAGTGATTATCTGGAAGAAAATGAGCTGGATGCCGATATCTACCGACTCGCTTTCTGGGTAAAACTATTTACACCGCTGGCTTGCCTGGTGATGTTGTTGATCGCCATGCCGCTGGTATTTACTTCATCATCAAGATCAGGCGGTACCGGGCAGCGTGTGATTATTGGTTTGCTGTTAGGTATTCTATTTTTTGTTTTTAATCGGGCCATTAATCATTTAGGTATTGTCTATGGTTTGATGCCGGTATTGAGTGCCGCTATTCCGCTGATGTTTGTCACAGTAATCACTATTTTTCTAATCAAGCGTATACGTTGATTCGTATCGGACAGCTACTGGTTTTCAGTATGTCTCAAATCGATAAGTGTGCTGTTGGAGCTGATGTCGTGCCAGCAGCGTTTTTGTTCATCAAACACAGACCAGAAGAAACCCAGTCCAAAAAAGAGCCATGAAGCAACGGCGGTGATTTCTCTAATCAGAACCTGTTTCCAGGTAATGCGATGAGAATCATTGTTAATTAGTTTTATTTTCCAGGTTTTCATTCCCAGTGTTTGACCGCCATGCGTCCAGAACCAGCCGAAATACAAAAAACTGATACTTATAAGGTAAATGTCCAGAAGGATAATGTAAGGGCTGTTTTGGTCGATAGCTTTTCCCTGATTAACAGCATTGGCCAGTGCTGTAGCTAAAAATAAAATAGCAGCCAGTAAAAAAAGGTCATAGACGATAGCCATAATTCTTCGTAACAGTTTAGCGGCTGGAAAAGAGGATGATTGTGTATTTGTATTACCCATTTTAGCTGTGTTTTTTATAACGTTCTGGTTTTTGCATTGCCGTATATTGTAATTGAAATAGGGGTCTTGTGGTGTTTCTGTACGACAATAATGAAAGATGGGTAATTACAAATAAGAGATGGCTGTTTGTGAATATTTGTATAAACAGGATTTAAATTTTAATTTAAAAACTAATAATTTTTAAAATAAATGGATTTATGCTCCTTGATTTTTAATATAAAAAAAGGTTTTAAAATAAAAAAATATTTGCTAAATTAAAATATAGTTTTATACTCCGGATGGTAACTCACAAAAGAGGATGCAGAAATGGCTCGAACCAAAGCAAAAAGTAAGAAAAAAACAACTGCGAAACGCGCAGTAAAAAAGAAAACAGCAACACGTAAAAAGGCAACTGCAAAACGCAAGGTAGCTAAGAAAAAAGTTACTAAGCGTAAAGTCGCCAAAAAGAAAGTGGCTAAGAAGAAGGTAACTACAGCCGCTGCCAAGAAAAAAGCCGCCGCTGCTAAGAAAAAAGCCGCCGCCGCTAAAAGAAAGGCAGCTGCAGCTAAGAGAAAAGAAGCAGCCGCTCGTAAGAAGAAGGCCCGTGAAGCAGCCGCCGCCGCCAAGCAGAAAACGCGTGAGCGTATTGCTGCCGCCGCCGCAGCTCTGGCCGCTGCTAAAGCAGAAGTCGCAGCAGCTAACAAGCGTCAGGCTCTGATTCTGAAGATGGCTGAGAAGAAAGAAGCAGCGATTGCATCATTTGTAGAAAAATGGAGCAAGAAAGAAATGGCCAAGATCGAAAAAGCCATGAAGCCTGCAAAACGTAAAAAACGTCGTGCTAAGAAGAAATAAGACGTAAACGTTTAAGCTGAGAAGCTTATAGAAGGGGTATTTGTCGTTGACGAATGCCCCTTTTTTGTTGTTAGTGTATATGAAGATGTTGATTGGGTGCTATGGCTAAAGTCGATCACATACCACTGGGTGAGCAGAAGTTGCTGGAGCAGTTTATTGACCATTTGTGGATGGAGAATGCACTCAGTGAAAATACCCTGGCCGCCTATAGAAATGATCTGGCCGGTTTTTCATTATGGTTAGGTCAGCAGGGTAAAGCATTTTGTAATGCTGATACCTGCTCTATTCAGGATTATTTAAATCAGCAGCATCAAACTGGCCAGAAAACACGCTCGGCGGCCAGATTGTTATCTTCATTACGTCGCTTTTATAGTTTCCTGTTGCGCGAGCATAAAGTTAAGGAAAATCCCTGTAAATTACTGGAATCACCCAAAGGTGAGCAGTCGCTGCCTTCCACACTCAATGAAACCCAGGTTGAACAGTTGCTTGATGCGCCGGATATTGCTGATGATCTCGGTTTGCGGGATCGCGCCATGCTGGAACTGCTTTATGCCACGGGCTTACGCGTCACTGAGCTGGTCAATTTGCAATTGTCACAACTGTCACTGGAGCCGGGGGTGATTCGGGTAATAGGCAAGGGCGATAAAGAGCGACTGGTTCCCGTGGGCGAAGTGGCGCTGGAATGGATTGTTCGCTATCTCAAACAATCCAGGCCGGTGTTGTTACCGGTGCAATCAAAGCCGACCAATGCTGTTTTTGTCACTAAACGTGGCCAGGCAATGAGTCGCCAGGCATTCTGGTACATGATTAAACGCTATGGTAGGAAGGCGGGCATAGCGGCCAATGCTTTGTCTCCACATACACTACGCCATGCCTTTGCCACGCATTTACTCAATCATGGGGCAGATTTACGTGTCGTGCAGATGCTGCTTGGACACAGTGATATTTCAACTACGCAGATATACACGCACGTGGCCGATCAGCGATTACAGGATTTATACCACCAGCATCACCCTCGTGGCTGACAAACGGTAGAAATGAATTATTTATAGATGATGGAATTATCTATAATATGGGCTGTCTAGAAGTTTAAGTTAATGAGAGTATTTATTTCATGGGTTTATTCAGAACAGTATTTAGTCATTTTTTTCTTCCATTTTCCCTGTTGCTGGCTTCCTTCTCAGTTTTGGCGGCAGATGAGGGCATTGAAAAGCTTCGAAAGGCGCTGGCCAAAAATATGCCACGCGTGGAAATTACCCAGATTAGTCAGTCCCCCGTGCCCGGCCTGTATGAAGTGATCGTCGGCTCCCAGATAGTCTATATGGATCAGACAGCTCGCTACATGTTGGATGGTGACCTGGTTGACCTGGCTAGCCGCGTCAACCATACAGAACGCGCCAAATCAAAAATACGTACGACGGCCATTGATGCTCTGGGTGAAGACAATATGCTGGTTTATACCCCCAAGCAGGTGGATCACACCGTGACTGTTGTGACCGATATTGATTGCCCTTATTGTCGACGCCTGCACAGTGAAATGAGTGAGTACATGGCGAACAACATCAAAGTGCGTTATATCTTCATGCCGCTGAAAGGCAAGAGTGATTTTGATACCACGGTGAGTGTCTGGTGTGCTGAAGATAAAAATAATGCGCTGGATCTGGCCAAGTCAGGTGCTGAGATTGAAGCGCTGAAATGCGAAAACCCGATTAAAGATCATCTGGCGCTAGCCAGAGAAATTGGTATCCGTGGCACGCCGGCCATTATTCTGGAAACTGGTGAGATGCTGCCCGGCTATGTGCCCATTGCCAAGCTGGTGAAGGAACTGAAAACAAAAACGGCGGCAGTCTACAACTAACGATTGTTAGCCTTGTTATTCATCCAGCCAGACCAGCCTCTGGCTGGATGTAAATAAAATTCCCTTTTTTATTCTGTGATCAGGCCAGATTTTCTGGGCACCCTGAGTGTATAACCGCATCTGTTCAGCAAAGGCTGTGGCCATGGCTTCGCAGCTGTCTGCATCGGCCTGGCTATGCGATTTGTAGTCGATCAATAATATTTCATTGCCGTGGATCACCAGCCGGTCGATCAGGCCGTATGTTGATTGTCCATTTTCACTGTACAGGACAGGCAGTTCATCCAGACATTCGGCGGGCTCTTGTGGTGAGAAAATGATTGCAAACTGTGGATTATTGACGGTGCTCAGTGCCTCTTCAAAGCATTCGTTGAGCTCGTTGGTACTGGCTTCCAGAGAAAATTCAGACAGCAGTATCTGGTGAATATCAGCTTGAGGCAGGTTCTTTTTTATATTTAGCAATTCAAGTGCGCGATGAATGATAATGCCACGGATTTTGCCATCCTCAGCGTCCGGGTCATGCTGTGAAATAAAAGCCACTGCACCATCGTGTCTGGCCCTGCTGGGTGCAATCATGTATTCGGGTCTGGCCAGTGTTTTTATCGGTTGCTGAAGTTCGGGCACAGATTCTAACGGGGCCCGCTTTTCCTCGGGTTCTTTTCTGATAGCTATTTTTTCCGGCTGATGCTCGCCAAAAATATAATGCAATGAGCCATCGTCCTGTTCATCGGCTATTGAGCTGATTGCATTGTGAGCAAGTTGGTACCAGCCGGAGGGCTTTTTCTTTGTCGCAACCCCCGAAATAAACAGGTATTCACGGGCGCGTGTTAGTGCCACGTACAATAAATTGAGCTGTTCACGGGCCTGTGCAGTTGCTTTTTTATCCTGTATTTTTTGCGTCAGTTTATCCGTGTTTGGTTTGCTCGGCAGCAGTTGCAGGCGTTCCGGGCGAGGCGTGTCTGCCGGCCAGTCGACCAGCGTGCTGTGGGCCTCGCTGTTGTTGCTGCCACGATTGCAGTCAGCCAGAAACACGACCGGTGCTTCCAGGCCCTTGCTGGCGTGGATGGTCAGGATGGTGACACGTTGCTCACCTTCGTTAACGTTTGGCTCATTCGGTGAGGCTGCCTCCGGTTTGCGCAGGCTGCGCAAATAATGCAGGAAGTGGCTCAGGCTGGGATAACGCCCACTATCAAGCTCCAGTGAGAGTTCCAGGAAACGCTGTAAATTCGCCTGCACCCTGCGTTTCATACTCGCATCGACCGAGGCTGCATAGCGTTGCATCAAATTGGCTTCAGCGTAAATCCTGTCCAGCAGGTCGTGTACCGGAACCGTATCAGCGAGACTGTGCCAATGGGGTAATAGTTTTGCGGCTCGCACTAACGGGTGCAATTCATCGAGTCCTTCGGGAAGCTGTTGCAGACGGTCGTACCAGTGCGGTATATTTTTGATTCTTGCCAGTGTAATCAGGTCTTCATCGGATGCGGAAAAAATCGGTGATTTCAGCACCTGCGCAATCGCCAGGTTGTCGAAAGGGGTAATCAGGCTATCGAGCAGTTTTTCCAGGTCCTGGATTTCGAGGTTATCGAGCAGGGTGCCGCGCTTGTCTGAAATGAACGGGATATCTAGTTCGCGTAACGCGTGTTCGTATTCCCTGATCGGTTTGCGCGCACGCACCAGAATCATGATGTCGCCATAATTAATCGCGCGTACCCTGTCACCCTCTTTTATGTAGCGCGGCGTGTCGACCAGGTTTTTTATCTGCCCGGCGATCAGCCTGGCTTCGTCCTGATACAGGGTGTTTATTTTTTCCGGACGGGGTTCGAGCAGCGGGTTGCGCAGTTCTGTGCAGGGTATTTCTTCTTCCTCTTCTTCAGCTTGCTGACATAGCGGAAACACAGAAACCTGTCCCGGCAGGGTTTTTAGGTGGGTATCGTGTTCGCTGAAATTGGGCATCAGCACCTGGATTTCTTCCTGCTGAAAAACACGGTTAACAAACTGGATGATGGCCGGCGATGAGCGCCAGGAAAAATCCAGTGGTGCCGCCTGGGCATTCAGATGTTCGGCCAGCCAGTCGGAAGCCTGTGCCTGCAGCTCAGGGTTGGCGCGGCGGAAACCGTAGATCGACTGTTTTTCATCGCCGACCAGAAAGGCGGTGCGCCAGCGTTCGGTTGAACCGGCGGCCATTTCCTCGAACAGCGGTGCCAGCAGCTGCCACTGGGTCGGGTTGGTATCCTGGAATTCGTCGATCAGGAAATGATCAATGCGCTGGTCGACCTTGTACTGCACCCAGAGCGCATTATCAGAGGTGTTTAAAAGTTGATAACAGTGCCATTCCAGGTCGGTGAAATCGAGCATGCGCAGCTCGCGCTTGATGCGCTGAAATATATCGATAAAACGCTGTCCGGCAAAATACCAGGCCTGGTTGATATTGAGCGTGCTGATGCGTTTCAGGTAATCCAGTGTGTCGAGCAGCTGGGCGCAGAGACGTTCATGGATTTCCAGAAACCGGTCCTGACCCTCCGGGGACATTTTTGCCTGCTGAGTCTTGCTGGCCTTGCGTGCACGCGGTTCTTCTTTGGCGGTGAGAAAAACGTTTTGTACGGTACTTAGAGTGTCGGTATCAAATACACCATCGGCCAACACGCTTTCCAGCACTTCGGCATGAGCGGCGTTAGTTTTTGTCGGGTGTTTACGCAGCAGTTTGGCAAATTCTGATAAATACTGTTTGCTGAAGTCATTGAAAAAGGTTTCAACGGGGTCTTTGTCATCTGTTATCTGCAGCTGCTGTCGAAGCTTGTTTGTGGCGTATTCAACCGGGCTACTTTCATCGACGGTATAGGCCCACCAGTCGCTACGATGGTCAAGCATGCTGGACAGCGAGGTGCGCAGATTGGCGATGCTGTTGCTTTCAGACATCAGGAAATCCAGCGCCTGCGTTAACCGGCTTTCCAGATTTTGGGTGGCCTCGGTAAATAACTCTTCCCAGGCCTGCTGTTCCAGCAGGCTGGTGTCGTCGAGCAGTTCGAAACCGGGCGGCACATCGGCCTCCAGCGGGAAGCGCGCCAGGATATCCTGGCAGAAGGAATGGAAGGTCTGCAGGTGCACCGGGTTCAGGCTGTGCAGTGATTCCTCATAGAGCCGGCGTGCGCGTTGCTGGCTCTCAATAGCGGTGTCAGCCTGAATCGCTTCGAGCATTTTGATTAGCTCAGCATCCTCACAGGCGGCCATCTCGTACAGGCGCTCGTTCAGGCGGATCTGCATCTCAGCCGCGGCCTTGCGGGTGAAGGTCAGCGCCAGAATGCTGCCGGGCGTAGCGCCAGCAAGCAGTAACCGAACAATACGGGTGATCAGCAGCCAGGTCTTGCCGCTACCGGCAGAGGCCGAGACGGTGGCATTGATATCGGGCTGGCTGGCAGCGAGGCTGTTGGCGGTGGACATGGCCGCAAGCATAAGCAGATCAGGGCGTTGTGTAAACTACCGGCTAAATGCATTTTAGCGCAGAGGCACTGTGGTGAATGATTTGTGTATTAACACTGGATGAATTGCCCGCTGGTCTGTATATTACCGCCAACGTATCAACCCAATAAATACAAATGATTCATCAAGGGTTCTATTCATGAGTAAATACGATGCCTCCGCGATTGAGGTATTAACTGGCCTCGAACCGGTGCAGAAACGGCCGGGGATGTATACCGAGACCACCCGACCCAACCATCTGGCACAGGAAGTGATCGACAACAGTGTTGACGAAGCCGTCGCCGGCCACGCCAGCCATATCGAAGTTACCCTGTATAAAGACGGCTCACTCTCCGTCAAGGATGATGGCCGTGGCATGCCGGTGGATATTCACCCCGAAGAGGGTGTTCCTGGCGTCGAAGTCATTCTGACCCGTCTGCACGCCGGGGGTAAGTTCTCCAATAAAAACTATGAATTCTCCGGTGGCCTGCACGGTGTTGGGGTCTCGGTGGTTAAT
>JAPHSZ010000018.1 GCA_026196545.1 Gammaproteobacteria bacterium | reverse complement strand
GGTGTGAGATATTGCCTGCATTGCCGTGAAAAAACAGCAGCACCTGATCGGCGTTTTCATGAGGAATATACCAGCCATGCAACTGAACGTTGTCAGCCGTTTGCAGGCTGACTTTGTCATATTCAAGCCCCCAGTTTTCTGGTGTCTCCTCCAGCTTTTGTATGGGATGGAAAATGATATTGGGCTGCTGGAAATACATCCATGCATTCAACAGCAGCAGGCCGAATATAAACAGCTGGATATAATGGATCATTTTTTGTTTCACGGGGCTGGTTTATTTGGGCTGATAAGTCTTGTTGTATTTCATAACGGTTTATAAGAAACTGGGCCTGATTTGTATAAATCATAATTTTCATCGTAAACATAACACATCATTAAGCTTACATGCCTGCAAAATCAGCAGGTCAGTTTAGCGGGCATTTTACTAAGGAGAGTCTTTTGGATACCATAAAAACCATATTATTTATCGCGCTGTTTACTATAAGCAGTTTTGCGCTTGCAGACAGCAATGCCATAAAAGAGGCGGAGTCATTGTTGAGTGTCATGGGTATGGGAAAAGCCCTGGAGCAGACTATTGAGCAGATGCTAACGCTTCAGCTCCAACAAAACCCTTCGCTTGGGCCCTTCAAGCAGGTGATGCTCAAGTTTTTCAATAAACACATGAGTTATGACAGCCTTAAGGATGACATGGCTGGAATTTATGCAGAAGCATTTACCGTGCAGGAATTAAAGGAGCTAAACGCATTTTACAGAACAGCCACGGGCCAAAAGACGATACAGAAAATGCCCGAGCTGATGCAGAAGGGTGGTCAGCTGGGTATTAAACGGGTGCAGGATAATATGCCCGAGCTACAGCAAATGATTAAGGCAGAGTCTGAGCGCCTGCAGTCTTTACAGGAACAGGAATAATTTCCTTAAATTTTTCGTTGAGCAGAAAGGGTAGGGTGAATCCTGCCCTTTTTTGTTTGCCTTAGTTGGCTGGTTTGGGCTAAAACTCAAATTCTGCCAGGGCTCTGAGTGTTGCATCCGGGGTTTCATCGGATAGGCCGGCAATGATGCCCAGTTCCCAGTGTAGTTTTTTGCGGGTTTCAAATCGCTGTTCACCCATCAGGACGGGGCCCAGGCCCAGTGTATTTTCAGACATGTAGAATTCGAGAGCAGGTTCCAGCGCCCTTGAATAGCGATACCGTAGCTGCATCGCCAAAGATGTTTCCAGTTCAGTATCAATGTTGTCACCGGTTTCGAAGGCCAGGGCAAGGTTGGCGGTTCCAACCAGGCGATCCCATTCCCTTTCAATCAGCAAAGTAGTTGCCGCCTCCCAGATAGACTGTTTGGTTTCTTTTTCGATTTCAAACAATAGCCCCCAGTCTGCATTGTATTCACCCTGTTCGGTCAGTTGCCATTTGGCTTCGAGTTCATAAGCTTCGATGCCTGAATCATCAGCGTTATTTTGGCTAATCACATAGGCTTCAACAAACCAGTTTGTGGTGAACGACTGGCCTATGCCCAGGCGATAGACATGATTGCTGTTGGTTTTGTCATCGTCGTAGTGCAGCCAGCGAAATTCCAGTTCACGCTCCAGTGGCTGCACATAGGGATGGTAGACCTTGTCGATAGTTAAGCCATCGGCAATCACATTTGTTGTTAGTATTAAACTGCCAAAGCCGATACATTTTATTATTGTCTTAAAATAGTCATTTGTTTTTTGCATGTATGGTGATTCCTTTTTCTAATAGTTTGGGCAGGGCCAGTAATAACAGGAGCCCGATAACGTAAGCAGTTAGCTGGGTCGCAGTCGGTGTGGCTTCATAACCAATAATGGCATACAGCAACTGCCCCATTAGTGAATTCTCTTCTAACCATGAAGAAGTGTTCCATAAAATATGCCGGGCAGGCAGCCAGTCGGCCTGGGTAAGCATGGTTACTGCGTGCGCTAACATTCCGGCAGAAAAAAAAGCCAGCAGAATATAGGCGATCTTTTTCGCATGCGTAGGTATAAGGTAAGTGAGCGAATAGTAAAGAAGCGCACCGATGCTCATGCCAATGCCGGTACCGATTGTTCCGCCAAGAATTACCGACGGCAGAACATCGCTTTTATCCAGGTAGCCGGAAAAGTACAGTAGAATCTCCGAGCCTTCACGCACAATGGTTAATGCAACCACAATGATCATGAAAGTATTTTTTGTTTTTGTATAGCTCTGTTCATGTGTTTGATACAGCAGTGCAAAACTGGTCAAAAACAAAACAATAATGACGTGCATCGTTGAGTTCACTATTTCCTGGCCAACGTAATCAAACCAGGTGGAAATTGTTTCAAATTCGGCGGCGTAGATAAGGGCGCCGATAATTCCGAATAATAGTGAGATCAGTGACCAGCGCAAATTTATGCCGCGCAGTGATGACAGCGCTAACAGTACGCTCATCAGAATCGCCCCTTCGAGCACTTCCCGTAAAATGATAATGACAGAACTTAGTAGCATACAAGTTTCCTGTAATGGTTATTCAACATGGATCTTTCCCTGTGCTGTTTTTGGGTAAAACTCACCAAAAAATTCGTAGTCACCTGGCTTTAATGGGCCGATAAAAATCACCGTCTGGCTATTGCCCATAATGACTTTCTCACGATTCATGTCATAACTTTCAAATTCTTCATTGGTGGCATCGTGATTAAAGATGCGTAGTTTTACCTTGGTGTCTGCCGGAACTGTTAATTCGGAAGGAAAAAACAGGTGGTTTTTTATCTCGATTTTAAATTCGGGTGCTGCCAGCACGAGACCGGGGCAGGTGACCCATAGTGAAAACAGAAAGATAATTCTGTTAAATTTATTAATCACTGTTTATCAGCTCCTGGAAAAGTAACGGTCACTGCAAGGCCTGTAGAAAATGATGATGATCCCAGTTTTATCTGGGCATGATGTTGTTGAGCTATATTTGTAACAATGGCCAGGCCAAGGCCGCAACCGATTACGGGTTTGAGGTTCTGATTTTCCGGTATCCGGTAAAATCTTTCAAATACCTGCTCACGTTCTTCTTTTGCTATGCCGGGCCCCGAGTCTTCAAAACAAATAAATGGCTGGCCATCTTTCTGGCCTGTTGTAATACGAAGCTCACTGTTTTCCGGTGAGTATTTGCTGGCATTGCTCAACAGGTTCTGCATCAGGGTGTCGATCGCAAAAGGGTTGGCCTTTATCTGTACAGGCTTACCAAGTAATTCAATGGACTGCTGTCGATGCTCAAGCGACTGATATTGTTGTGCGACCACTTCCTGTGCAATTTTAAATAGGTCAACGATTTCAAATTTGGCAATATACTGGTCCGGTGTGCATCGGTATAGAGCCAGGATCTGGTCGACCAGGTGTTCGAGCCGTTCGACACTGAGCTGTAACTCAAGGCTCTGTTTTCTGATCTCCGGATGATCGTGCAGCAGGTTGTGTAAATGAATTTTAAGAATGCTAATCGGCGTGCGCAGTTCATGGGCGGCATCTGAGGCAAAACGTTTTTCACGAGTCACCAAATCCGAAAGTCGCTGCAATAACTGGTTAGTTGATTGCAGTACCGGCTCCAGCTCCTGGGGGGGATTAGCCAGTGTGACAGGGGTCAAATCTTCAGCCTGTTTTTCATGTAACTGCCTGGCAAAATGATAAAGCGGAGACAGGCCACTGCCGACAAAAAACCAGATGATCAGGCCTGCGACCGGGATACCTATGGCAATGGGTAAAATGGACTCGATGATGATGCTTTCAGCCAGCGTGTAGCGGCTATCCATGCGTTGTGCGACCAGGATCCAGCGCTGATGTAGCTCATCGAACAGGCCATAAGTACGCCAGCGATAGTTGCTGAAATTGGCGTGGTTAAAGCCCGATTCAAAGTGTGTAATTGGAACCTGTGGTGTGCCGGTAGAATGTTCTAATAATTGCCGGGAGGATGTCCATATCTGGAACGCCAGAATATCAGAGGTGAATTCGAGAATTTCCTGGTTTTCAAAAGTGTCCACAACGGAAACAATATTCGCAATGTTAATCAATTGTTGATCGAATGATGCTTCCGCCTGATCCATGCCGGCGCGGTAACCCTGAAGTGCAGCAAGGAAGTTAATCAGTGTGATTGCTGCCAGCAGAATAATGACCAGATATCGTCGTATTGATTTCAAGCTTTCTTTACCGTGTAACCTACGCCTCGAACTGTTTTAATAAAATCAGCCCCGAATTTTTTTCTAAGATTGTGGATATGAACTTCCAGCGCATTGCTCGCAATTTCATCTTCCCAGCCATACAGCTTTGATTCCAGGGCGTTGCGCGTTTGCACTTTTCCCGCATTTTCCATGAGCGCTTTTAACAGCATGTATTCGCGTTTGGATAACTCCATTTCCTCTCCATCAGAAGTGACATGATGTGAGTCAGTCGAGAGCGATACCTTGCCAATAGATATTTCATTAGACAGAGCGGTGCCCAGGCGGCGTTCCAGCACGCGTAGACGAGCGAGCAATTCCGGCATGTCAAAGGGCTTGGCCAGATAGTCGTCTGCGCCTGAATCGAGTCCGGCGACTTTATCGTCCAGCGTATCGCGTGCGGTCAGTAACAGCACTGGCAGGCTTGCGTGGATTTTTCGAATCTGTTTCAGTACTTCGATGCCGTCAATATCCGGCAGGCCAAGATCCAGGATAACGATATCGGGTGCTTCGGTGTTTACAATACTTACCGCATGTTGTCCGCTGGCCACATGGTTAACAGCGAACCCTTCATTTTGAAGGGCTCGCTGCAGGCCGCTGGCCAGTGCCGGATCATCCTCTACTAACAGTAGTTGCATATTCCAGTCCCTCGGCTTTCTTTATTCCAGTTCTTCATTTTCATTATCCAGTGTTTCTTCAAGCTCTTCTTTAATGACGGCCAATAATGCACGAATTTGCTGATGCCGTCCCCTGTCTGCTATCGGGCGATCTGGCCGGGGGGCTGCCTGTTGCGCCTTTAGTAGATAAGTTTTGGCTTCAACGTATCTGCTGTTTTCCTGCAGAAAATCAGCATAGAAATAGTTTGAATCAATGCCCTGTGGATTGATTTTCAATGCCTGTTTTAAAAGTTCCTCAGCCTTGTCGTCATCGCCAAAGGCAATCGGCCAGCCGGGTACCTTGAAATACAGCGTTCCCAGGCTGGTATAGGCTGAGCCATGCATTGCATCCGGATTAAGGCTGAGCGCCTTTTCCAGTGCAGCGCGTGAGTCCTTGACCAGTCCAAGTGCACCCAGGCCACCTTTTACGCCAGCGTAACTGGACTTGATTATACCATTCCATATCCAGGCTTCGGCGGCATCCGGGTAAGTTTTGGTTACATTGTCTGCCTGAGAAGCCAGCGCTTCAAAGGCATCATTTTGTGCGTCACCTTCTAAAGTGTAATTGACTTTTGCCCATTGCGACTGCAACTTGGCAACATCTTCAGTGATATTTGCCCGGGCTGTACCCGCAGCAAATAATATTAACAGAATAGTCAGGTGTTTCGTTAAGGACTGTTTTTTCATTGATGGTCTCCGGTTATTGCTGGGCAAAACGACGTATGACTGGTAGCTGTTTAAACAGCGCCCTGTCGACGACTTGCGGTAATACACTGTTAATTACTACGAAAAGTTTTTCTGGCCAGCCGATGTAGCGAGTGCAGGCTTTGTCATTCTGTAACAGTTTAATCAAATGCTGCGCGACGACTTTCGGTTGATCCATTTTGTTACCCAGTTCCTGGTTCATCGCTATGACCTGCTCATTGTTGATAGGAGTGAGCGTTGCTCTTGGCGCAAGATATAACAGTCGTATTGATGTATCTGCAAGCTCGCGGCGCAGGGCCTCGGTAAAACCACGTAGGCCAAATTTGCTGGCGCTGTAGGCGCTATAACAGCTATAGCCAATACTGCCAAAAGTAGAACCCATATTTACAATTGCCGGTTCACTGCGTTGCTTCAGCATTGGCAGCAGTGCCTGTATCAGTAACATGGGTGCGAGCAGGTTGATATTAATCTGCGCACTGATTGCAGCAGTGGACTGTTGTTCGAGAAATCCAAATGGAGCGACACCGGCATTGTTAATTAATACATCTATACCGCCCTGGTTGTGAACTTCATCGACCACGGCCTGAATGCCTTCAGGCTTAGATAGATCGGCGGTTACATAAACGTGGTCGCCAGGTAAAGAATCAACCAGTGCTGCAAGGCCTTGTTCTGCATGACCGACCGCGATAAGCCTGGCACCGGCATCAACCAGCATTGTGCTGATGGTCTTGCCGATACCACCGTCTGCACCGGTGATTAGAATAGTTTTGTCTTTGATTTTCACGATGTTCTCCTTAAGCAGCTTCAGTTAGATTTTGCAGTGCGGTAAGGCCACGAAAAATATCGCCATAAAGCCGATAGAAAACTTTGGCGCTGTGAATAATGCAATCCTGTTCTGCCGGGTCTTCAATTCGGTCCATCAGTTGTTCGAAAAATTTCACGTGCTCCTGGTCCAGTGCGCCGTGTGAACGCAGGTAAGAAAATGCCTTGTCGGGCAAATTCAGGCCTTTTTGTATCGAGTCTGCGGCGATATCGGCTGTCGTGACACTGGAGCCTTCCAGTACATGTACCATGCCAAAGAATCCGAGCGGATTGACTCGTTGCACCATATCGTAGGCATAGGCCACCATCAGCTCGGTTGCCAGGGCAGGCTTGCCGTGACGAACCTCTTCCTTATCAACTCCACAGGCTGCGATGTCATTTAAAATCCATTCCTGATGCCCCAGCTCTTCTTCAATGTATTCCGCGACGGCATTACGCAACCATTCTTTTTCTTCTGGTATGCGTGAACCCACGGCCATCAGTAAGGGGGTGGTATGCTTGACGTGATGGTAGGCTTCGGTCAAAAAGGCAATGTAGTCTGGCAAGGTAACCTGGCCGGACAGGCACTGCTGGATAATGGGCGCAGTAAAAAAAGTTTCTCGTTCTGCTACGGTTTCGTTCTGTAATCTCTGAAAAAAGCTCATCTGATTTCTCTCCTTTGTTTGGGGGTACAGTTTTTCTATTTCTGATGAATAATAACTATTGATTGCCTCGCGTCGTGGTCGGCCATTTGCGGTTAGTAAATTATTTGTGCTGGTTAATGGTGAGGCTAAATGCAGCCAGCTCTGTACTTGCGCATAGTCAGGCAGTGAGGGCCTGACCTGGTCCAGCCAGCTCTGAATTTCACGGTCACTGATGTGTTTGCTGTCGGCGTAGATCAGGGCACTGCAATGCGGTTTTGCATCGCCAACCACAATGCATTGTTGAATTAATGGATGCGCCAGTATTTCACTCTCGACCCATTCCGGGTTGATGTTGCGGCCATAACTGGATATCAACAGGTTCTTTTTTCGCCCCTGCAGTTGAATGAAGCCCTGGTCATCGATATAACCGAGATCACCGGTGGCAACCGAACTGGGGTACCAGCTGTCGGGTTCATCGAGGTAACCGAGGAAGCTGTTGCCGACGATATTAATTTCACCGTTACTGATTTCTATTTTCAGATGGGGCAGTAATTGGCCGGCACTACCGGGCTGATCATGATCCGGTGTATTCAGGCTGACCACTGAGGCGCATTCAGACAGGCCATAGCCTTCGTATACCGGTAAGCCCAGTTTGCGTGCCTGTTTAATGGCCGAAGCGGCGACCCGGCTGCCACCAACAGCCATCATCTTTAGTTCTTTGGGTGGTTGCCAGCCCTGCATTACCGAGATAATCAGCAGGTTGAGCAACTGTGGAATCAGTATCATTGTCTCCGGCTGGCAATGATCAATGCAGGCCAGCAGTTTGCCGGCCTCTACCTGTGAGCTACCGCTAAAACCGAGTGTTGAAAGTGAAGGCACGTAAATACTGCCGCCTGATATCAAGGGTGAGTAGACGCCCGCAATATTCTCCAGCAGGGTGGCTAGCGGTAAAATGCAAAGGTGATGTGGCCGCTCGATGGCGATGCCTGTAACCAGCGAATCGGCCACGGTCAGTTGCTGTTCATTGCTCAGGCAGACACCTTTTGCCTGTCCTGTAGAACCTGAGGTAAAGGTGATTTTATGGGTGTGTCTGGGCTTGTCTACGTTCTGTAAAAAGGGCAGATGCAATGCCTTAAGACCATAACCGAAATCATATTGTGCGGCCTGTTTGTCAAAACCTTCAGGCAGGGATATGCCGGGTCCTGTTAACAGAATATCGGCACCTGCCTGGCCAAGGCTGTGCTGTATTTGTGCAGGGGTAAAAAAAACTGGCAGAGGAATAAAACAGCACTCTGCCATCTGGCAGGCCAGATCCACAATAATCCATTCAGGGCCATTGTCGGCAATCAGTGCAAGCGTGCCGACTTTGTTCACCAGAATCTTTTTTGATAAAACCGTGCTCGCTTCGATCAATGACTGGTAACTGTAGCCGGCGTGATCACCAATCAGGGCTTCGCGATCCGGCTGCTGTTCGGCATGACGGTAAATATTTTCCAGTAGTGTGTTCATAGATGGCATCCTGCTTTAGGTATGTTACGAACCAGCCTGCGTAACATGGGTCGATAGAACATCATGGCTATTTTTAATAGACGATTCTTTTGCGCTTTTTCATAGGCCACCCTGATATCACCGACAATCACTCTGGGACTGGTTTCATAATATCGGCCCCATTCTTTAGCGCGCTCACCGAGGCGTTCAGGCTTGGAAGCACACAGAACCTGGATGGGGAAAGGGAATTTCCGGGTAATGCGCTCGACTTTGTCGGTGGCATTAAATACCACCCAGCGGTAGCCCGCCTCGTACATGAGACTGCCGACGATAATAAAGAGTAACTGGCTGGCACCTCTGCGAGTGGCGACCAGGTTGCTGATTTCAACCACCTCTTCACGTTTCACCAGCTCACCATCGGGTGACTGGATGCTCTGTTCAATGCTGGCATCCAGGTACTGTTCAATAAACAGTGGTGATGACTGTGCCGGGCGCACACCAACAGCGGCATTTAGTCCTGTCTTGCAGTGCATACCGAGTAAAAAAGGGGCGAAAGTGGAAACATCCGCATCGTATTCGCTGTGGAATTTGTCTGCGATGTATGACTCAATCTGTGATCGGTCAGCCGCCTCTGCTGCGTGCCAGCGGAAGCTGGGCCTCGGTAAAATCAGGCTCAGCAAGGAAGTCCTGCGTGTTTTTGTAGCTGCTCCCCATGGTGTGTTCAGGGAAGGTGTCAGTAGGCTCGACTGGTTCATGGCGGCTTCAATCCAATTAGTATTAACTTGGATAAAAGTGTAGATCTGGAACCTTAAGTGGAAATTAAGGGTAAATTAAGGGGTTATTAAGAGAGAGTTTTTTGCCCGATTTCAGCAAAATGTGAGCCTGATTGCGCATCAGAAGCTAAAAATGGCTGGGGGATTGTGTGGTGCCGAGAAGAGGACTTGAACCTCCACGAGCCAAAGCTCACTAGCACCTGAAGCTAGCGCGTCTACCAATTCCGCCACCTCGGCAAAGGTGTGTATGGATCGTTGATCCGAGACAGGGCGCGACTTTACATGTTGATTGTGGGGCTGTCAATTTGGTTATGCTATCAATATGTCGGTCTGGCGGTTACAATTCGTCTATGACCGAAAAAAACAGAAACAAAACAGAGACTAAGACGAAGGCCGGTTCTAAAAACAGATCTAAGGGCAGGCCAAAAACCACGAAAAAAACCAGAACCAGGCGTGGTCGGGGCGGGAAACCTGAGAACAAACCGAAGAGCGGAGGCTCAAAGACGCATTCGATCGTAGATCCTGAAGCTAAAAAGGAAGCGGGTAGATACGAAAACCCTATCGCCAGTCGCCAGTTGATCCTGAAGCTGATTAATCAGCATCATACCGCGATGACTATGGATGAGTTGCTAAATCAGCTGGATATGAAAACGGACGACCAGTATGAGGCGCTACGCCGTCGTTTGCGCGCCATGGTGCGTGATGGCCAACTGGTGCAGAACCGGCGTGGAGGCTACATCTCGGTGGATGAGGATGACCTGATTCGAGGCCGTGTGATCGCGCACCCCGATGGTTTTGGTTTTCTGGTGCCCGAAGAGGGTGGCGATGACCTGTTCCTGAGTGCGAAGCAAATGCGAACCCTGTTGCACGGTGATCGTGCGGTGGTCCAGGTGGCGGGTATTGATCGTCGTGGCCGGCGTGAAGGGGCGGTTATCAGTATTATCGAGCGTGCGCACCAGTATCTGGTTGGACGTTTATTTGATGAAAGCGGTATTTTCCTGGTAACGCCAGACAATAAACGTCTGACCCAGGATGTCTTATTGCCTGCCAGTGAACTGGCCGGTGCGCTGCCGGGGCAGATTGTTAAAGTCGAGATCACCCAGCAACCTACGTTTAAGAAGAGGATGGTCGGTCGTGTGGTGAGCGTGATTGGTGATGAAACCGATCCCGGTATGGAGATCGAAATTGCTATCCATAACCATGGCCTGCCGCACGAGTGGCCCGAGGCCGTTCTGGAAGAATCGGGCAAGCTGGGTTCGGAGGTAAGGGCTAAAGATAAACAGGGCCGCGTTGATTTGCGTGCGACACCGCTGGTGACCATCGATGGTGCAGATGCCCGTGATTTTGATGATGCGGTGTATTGTGAACCTGCTGGTAATGGCTGGCGCTTACTGGTTGCCATCGCCGATGTCGCGCATTATGTGCAACCGGGTTCAGCGCTGGATATCAGTGCATACGATCGAGCCACTTCGGTTTATTTTCCCGGTCGCGTTATTCCGATGCTGCCGGAAGAAATATCCAATGGGCTATGTTCACTTAATCCTGATGTTGATCGTCTGTGCATGGTTTGTGAAATGCAGGTGGATGAGCATGGCGAGATCGAGGATTATAAATTTTATGAAGCTGTTTTTCGTTCACACGCACGCCTGCTTTACGATGAAGTTGCCGACGCTGTTGTAGAAAAACAGGCAGCAGCACGAGAAAAACTGGGCAGCATATTGCCTCATCTCGAAGACCTTTACGCCCTGTACGGTGCCTTCATGAAGGCACGGGTAAAACGCGGTTCAATTGAATTTGATTCAACCGAAACAAAAATTGATTTTACCGATGACAAACGTATTGCCAGCATCAAACCTTTTATTCGTAACGATGCTCACAGAATTATTGAAGAGTGCATGATCGCGGCGAATGTCTGTGCGGCCAAAATGATTTTGAAACATGAACTGCCCGCTTTATATCGTGATCATGATCGCCCTGATGATGACAAGATCGAAGACCTGCGCGGTTTTTTGAGTGAGCTCGATTTAAAACTGGGTGAGCCGCAGAAAAATGTTTCATCGAAAGATTATTCGGTATTGACTGAAGCGCTAAAAGAAAGGGAAGACAGGCATCTAGTGCAAACTTTGTTGTTGCGTTCTCTCAAGCAGGCGGTTTATAAAGCCGAGAACACCGGCCACTTTGGCCTGGCCTTATCATCGTATGCACACTTCACCTCGCCGATACGGCGTTATCCCGATTTGCTGGTGCATCGTGCGCTCAAACATATTATCCACAAAAGAAAGAAAAAGGATTTTATCTATGATCAAATCCAGATGGTATCAATGGGGGAGCATTGTTCGAACAATGAACGTCGTGCCGATGAAGCAACGCGTGATGCTGAATTTGCGCTGAAGTGTGATTATATGCTGGACAAGATAGGCCAGCAATTTACCGCACACGTAACGGCGGTGGTTTCATTTGGTTTGTTTGTCGAGCTGGATGATTATTACGTAGAAGGCCTGATTCACATCACCAGCCTGCCGAAAGATTATTATCAGTTTGATCCTTTGAAACATCGTTTATTGGGTGAAAACAGTGGACGAGAATTCCACTTGTGTGATTCTGTTACCGTGCGTGTCACCAATGTCGATCGAGGGGAGCGTCGTATTGATTTTGAACTGGTGAAAAATACATAGGGTAGTTCGGGTGAGCAAACACAAAAACGAATTAATCTATGGCATCCATGCTGTTGAGTCTGCGCTAAAACACCGAAGTGAGGATGTTTTACAACTGTGGGTGGTACAGGGGCGCAAGGATAACCGTGTTCACAATTTGCTGGGCCTGGCGAAGAAAAACGGTGTCTCCATGCAAACTATTTCAGCCGATAAAATGAAAAAGAAATGTGCTGATGCAACCCATCAGGGCGTGGCGGCTGATTTGCGAGTAAACAAGGCCAGGCAAATCGCGCTGGAAGATGTGCTGGCTAAACAGGGTGAACTGTTGCTGCTGATTCTTGATGAAGTGCAGGATCCGCATAATATAGGGGCCTGTCTGCGCACGGCTGATGCGGCGGGTGTTGATGCCGTGATCGTTTCAAAAAACCGCAGCCCCGGGATTACCGCCGTGGTCAGAAAAGTAGCCTGTGGTGCGGCCGATACCGTGCCCTTTGTGCAGGTCTCTAATCTGGCGAGAGCGATGGAGCAGCTGCGCGATAATGATGTCTGGATTGTTGGCACAGCGGGTGAAACGGATGCTAGTTTATACGATATCAAGGTCGGCAAACGCACCGCACTGGTGATGGGGGCCGAGGGCAAGGGCATGCGCAGGCTGACCCGTGAGAACTGTGATGAGCTGGTCTATATCCCGATGCGCGGCAGCGTAGAAAGTCTCAATGTTTCGGTGGCAACCGGTGTCTCCCTGTTTGAAATCAGGCGGAAAATTGACGCAGCTTGATCTTGTTATTCCTGGCCTGTGCGGGCCTCTTCCAGATATAGATCGTCTTGATAGTGAATCGATCAGGTCCATGGTGTCGTGGCTGGCAAAGGCCGACCGACAGGCTATACCACAAAAAAGTTTTTATGATGTGTTAGCAATGTTGTTTGCTGTGGATGATACAGAATCATTTCCTGCGGCGGCATTATCGTTATTGGGCTGTGAACAATATACTGATCAAGGCCACTGGTTTCATGCTGATCCGGTTCATCTTCAGGTAGACATGGATCATGCGATTTTAAGGGATAGCCATGGCCTTGATTTAACGTTACCGGAATCTGAGGCACTGGTTGGGGAATTAAATGCGCATTTCGATGAGCAGGGTATTCGTTTTCTAATGCATAACAAGGATAGCTGGTGTCTGAATATTTCAGGTCATCAAAATGTTTCTACTACAGCCGTCAGTGAAGTAATCAGTCGTAATGTCTATGCTTTTATGCCGCAGGGTGAAGATGCACTGTTTTGGAAAAAAATCATGAATGAGGTGCAGATGTTGCTGCACCAGAGCCCCATCAATGAAAAGCGACAGCAGAATGGCAGGCTGCCAGTGAATGGTGCCTGGCTTTGGGGTGAGGGTAAGTTGCCAGCCAGGACGTGTACGCAGGAAATGGCTGTCTATACACGTCATTCTATTGTTAAGGGGTTGGCTGTTTTGAATGATTTAAATTGCCATTCAATTTCAAATGTACAAGATTTTTTTGATGATGTTAGTAATGAGTCAAATAGTTTGCTGGTGCTTGATGGCCTGTTTAACGTAACCTGCTATGGCGATGTTATGGCGTGGCAATTGACACTTGATGAATTATACGCGCATTGGCTGCTGCCCATTTTAAGCTGGGCGGTTAAGAACAAAATTCAGGTTAATCTGTATCCCTGTAATGGTGTTTGTTATCAAATTTCAAGCAGGAATAAATTTCGGTTTTTTCGCGATAAGCGTATAGCAGGTTATATTCAGACCTATGAATGATGTCAGCATTATAAGTAACTGCTCTGAGATATCGCCAGAGCTGGATAAAAGTAATTTAAATCCATTACTCAAACGAGTTTACGCAAACCGTGGTATTGAAAATTGTGATCAGCTGGATTATTCGATTGCAGGTCTGCTGGATTTTAAACAGCTAAAAGGTATCGATCAGGCCGCCGTTTTGATTGCAGATGCTGTGGTCAAAGACCAGTCCATAGTTATCGTTGGGGATTTTGACGCAGATGGTGCTACCAGTTCAGCATTGATGGTGCGTGCACTGCGTTCCATGGGTGCAAACAGGGTTAATTATCTTGTGCCCAATCGTTTTGAATACGGTTATGGTTTGACGCCAGAAATTGTCCAGCTGGCTCAGTCGATGTCGCCTGATTTGATTGTGACAGTTGATAATGGTATTTCCAGTATTGATGGCGTGGCCAGAGCCAAACAGGAAAATATAAAAGTGGTGGTCACCGATCATCACTTGCCGGGTGTTGAGTTGCCTGCGGCTGATGCTATTGTGAACCCTAACCAGCCGGACTGCGAATTCCCCAGCAAGATGATGGCTGGGGTGGGCGTGGCTTTCTATGTGATGCTGGCGGTGCGCGCAGAGCTGCGTTCGCGAGGCTGGTTTGATGGCCGGCGTGAAGAACCGAATATGGCGCTGCTGCTTGATCTGGTTGCACTTGGTACCGTCGCGGATGTAGTGCCGCTGGACAAAAACAATCGCCTGTTGCTTGAGCAGGGTTTACAACGCATCCGCAAGAGCCAGTGTTGTCCGGGTATTCAGGCGCTGCTGGAAATATCGGCTAAAAACATTAAAAACTGTACTGCACAGGACTTTGGCTTTGCAGTTGGCCCGCGTCTGAATGCAGCGGGGCGTCTGGATGATATGTCGATCGGCATAGAGTGTTTATTATCCGATGATTTTGATCAGGCCATGCATTATGCAAAAATGCTCAATGATATGAACCAGCAGCGCAGGGAAATTGAAAGCGATATGCTGGCGCAGGCCATGACTATTATGGATTCTTTATCTGCCAAAATGGATCAACAGGAATTGCAGGCAGGGCTATGTCTGTACGATGAACAATGGCATCAGGGTGTGGTTGGACTGCTCGCATCCAGGGTGAAAGAAAAATTTCACCGTCCGGTAATTGCATTTGCCGATGCCGGCGATGGTGAAATTAAAGGCTCGGCGCGTTCCATATCGGGGGTACATATTCGTGATGTGCTGGATTCAATCGCGAGTAAACATCCTGTATTGATACAGAAATTTGGTGGTCATGCCATGGCGGCTGGTTTGAGCTTGAAAAAGGCTGATCTTGAACAGTTTAGCAGTGCATTTTCTGAGCAGATTGAAATCAGTCTGGGAAAAAGGTCACTGGATAAAGTAATTGAAACCGATGGCGGCCTGCAGCCGGGTGAACTGAGTCTGTCGATGGCAGAAACGCTGCGTTTTGCGGGTCCCTGGGGGCAGTGTTTTTCTGAGCCCCTGTTTGATGATGAGTTTGATGTTCTGGACTGGCGAATTGTGGCTGACAAGCACCTCAAACTCAGGTTGCGCCATAATGTTAGCGATGAACAGCTTGAGGCGATTGCATTTAACCAGAGTGCAGAGGTTTTGCAGGCAGGCCAGTTATCATTAAGGATGATTTATCGTATGGATGTAAATGAATTTCGTGGTCGTAGAAGTTTGCAGTTAATTATTCAACATATCGAGTCAAGGTGAGTGACAGAATGAATTTTTATCCCGTTGTTAGAAAGCTGCTCTTTTTATTGAAACCTGAAACGGCACATGCGCTTTCTCTAAATTTAATGGATTTGGCCAATAAACTGGGCTTGCTGAAATTATTTATTGGCAAACCGGTTGAAGCGCCGCTTAAGGTGATGGACATAGAATTTAAAAACCCCGTTGGTCTGGCCGCGGGCCTGGATAAAAATGGTGAGTATATCGATGCGCTGGCTGCCTGTGGATTTGGCTTTGTTGAAATTGGCACCGTAACACCGCGTGCCCAGCCGGGTAATCCCAAACCCAGGCTATTCAGGCTCGAAGCTGACGAAGCGATTATCAATCGAATGGGATTTAATAACGAAGGTGTTGAATCCCTGGTTAATAATGTAAAACGAAGTCGGCGACAGTGTGTGCTGGGGATTAATATAGGCAAGAACCGTGATACAGGACTTGAAAATGCGGCTGATGACTATCAACAGGCTTTAGCTGCGGTTTATCAATATGCAGATTATGTAACCATCAATATTTCATCGCCGAACACGCCGGGCTTGAGAGACCTGCAGCACGGTGAGGAGCTGGAAAAATTACTGTCGGTATTGAAACAGGAGCAGTCGCGGCTGAATGATATACATGATAGATATGTGCCTCTAGTGGTCAAGATTGCCCCCGATCTTGATGAGCAGGCTGTTGCTGAACTGGCAGAAACTTTTATACGACAGAATATTGATGGGGTTATTGCAACTAATACCACCAGTTCGCGTGAAGGGCTGCATGACCAGATGCAGGCAGAAGAGCAGGGCGGTTTGAGTGGTCGCCCGTTAACAAAATTATCGGATGAAATTCTGGCGATTTTAGTTTCCAGCTTGCAGGGAAAAATCCCGGTGATTGCCGCTGGCGGAATTTTCTCAGCGGAAGATGCCAGGAGAAAAATAGAGCTGGGCGCATCTCTGGTTCAGGTCTACACCGGATTTATCTATCTTGGGCCTGATCTGGTTCGAGATTGTGCCGGAATCAGCTCGTAATTTTATAGAAATACCATATACTTAGTCTGCTAATAGTGATTTCCAGTGTTGGTTCAGTTTTCGTGATATAAAAATCAACTGATAATAATTAAGGGAGCAAAAACATGAGTGATCGCGTTTATTTTTTCCTTGTTGGGTTGGGGATATTGGCAGGACTGTATATTGAATCTATGGTTATGATTTATATGCTGAATGCGGTTCTTGTTATGGAAGGGTTAACAGGCATAACCATTGCGCGATGGTTTCAAAAAGCCAGGGGCATAGAGCTGGGTGCTGACTTACTGGCGAGCAATAAGGGAACTAGATTTAATTTTGAGGCGCTACGTGCGATGCGATTAGTAATAGCTATAGTGGTTCTGATTAGTTACATACTGGTACATGAGTATAACATTGAGGCCCTCTGGTTTTTCCCCTGGTTTTTGGGCTTTGCCGTTCTTGGTGCAGGTATCAGTGGGATTTGTCCTGTATACCTGACATTCAAATGGCTGGGATTTAAATAATATTAATGAGTGCAAATAACACTCCATTTCAGCCCAAACTTCCAGCGCGTATAGCAGGCGTTGTTTTCTGGGCGCTTGTGCTAATTAGTCTTGTCGCGGCAATTTATTTTCTGGGGAAGATTGAAGGCGAGATAGAGCTAAATAGAGATAGAAACGCTTATTTTTTGGCGCATGAGTTAGAAGCAATTATTAAATACGCTGAAGATATTGATAAGGCAAAACAACAAATAAATAGTCAGGTTGAGCATTTCCGTGACATTATGGGGTTTACGGCTGTCAGGATTACTGGCTATGGTGGCGGTCTGGAATTTGGTGTTCCAGATGAAGATGATGATGAATTTAAACATGTTGTTATTCATAAGAGTAATAGTGCGTCCTTCCAGTTAGTTTTCAGGACTTATTATCTCGACAAGGAAAAAACAATTGCAGAAATTCGAAAAAATATGCTGCTTGGTATCGGCGTTGGTATTTTTCTATTTGGTTATTTTTTAAGACGTGTACTGCACCTGATGCTGACGCGCCCATTCGTTGAAATGCTGGGTTCTGCCAAACGTTTCATGGTCGGTGATGAGAGTGTCAGGTTTAATGAAGAACGTCAGGATGAATTTGGCTACCTGGGACGTTTTATTAACAATATTATCGAATCAATCCTTGATCAACATGAAGCACTGGGCAGTGCGCTGGAACGAGCCCAAAAATCTGAATTAGCATTGAGTATTGAGAAAGAGACAGCTGAAGTGACGCTGCATTCAATTACCGATTCAGTATTAACTGTTGACAGGGAAGTCATGGTGACGTTTGTGAATCCGGCAGCAGAAAAATTGCTTGAATGCAGGCTTGACCAGGCAGTGGGTCAGCCTTTTTCAGAAATATTGAGCATTGTTGATGACTCGTCTGAGGTTGTGAAAAATGACCCTGTAAAGGAATGTTTCGAAAAGGGCGCTATTATTAAATTTCCTGAACAGTCGTCGCTGATTAATAAAAGTGCCACTTTGATTCCTGTTGAAGCGACAGTTGCTCCAATGAAAAATGAACAGGGTGAGTTGCTGGGTGCTGTTATTGTGATTCAGGATGTAAGTAGTACCCGGAAATTAACCAGTCAGTTGTCCTATCAGGCCAGTCATGATGCATTGACGGGATTGTACAACAGGCGGAAATTTGAAAACTATCTTCAGGATTCACTGATCAATGTCGAGCATGAGGACAGGCATCACGTTCTGCTTTATCTTGATCTTGATCAGTTCAAGATCGTTAATGACACCTGTGGCCATGTTGCGGGTGATGAACTGCTTCAGCAATTACCGTTGATATTCAATAAGGTGTTGCGTAGTGGGGACATTGTTGCACGGCTTGGCGGAGATGAGTTTGGTGTTTTGCTTGAAAATTGCAGCCTGGAAAAGTCAATTGTGATTGCTGACAAAATTCGTCAGCAGATAAAAGATTTCAGGTTTGTCTGGGAAGAAAAGACTTTTGAAATCGGTGTCAGTATTGGTATTGTTGCGATTGATGCTGAAAATATAGAAATGTCACGGATAATGAGTTCTGCGGATGTTGCCTGTTACGCCGCCAAGGATGCAGGCAGGAACCGTGTGCATGTTTATGAAGAATCTGATGTTGTTGTCGCGCAACGCCATGGCGAGATGCACTGGACGGCTCGAATCACCAGGGCCATGGAAGAAAATCGCTTCAGCTTATATCAGCAGGATATTGTGAATCTGGAATCAGGGCTGGTTGATCACGTTGAGGTATTAATTCGTATGATCGGCGAGGATGGTTCAATTATTCTTCCTGGTGCGTTTATTCCTGCAGCGGAAAGGTTTAATTTAATGTCATCGATTGACCGATGGGTTATCGGCAATGTTTTTAAGCTAATCGGCGAATGTAAAATAAAAAATGCGGGTAAGCCAATAAACATCGTGGCTGTTAATTTATCGGGTGACTCCCTGTGTGATGAAGGCTTGCTTGATTTTATCTATTCAGAGCAGGGTAAGCATCAGATGCCACTGGACAAAATATGTTTTGAGATCACTGAAACGGTTGCTATCAGTAATTTGACTCAGGCGGTTTCTTTTATTGAGGAGCTCAAGCAGCATGGCTGTAAATTTGCGCTTGATGATTTTGGCAGTGGATTGAGTTCATTTGCTTACCTGAAATCGTTGCCTGTTGATTATCTTAAAATTGATGGCTCTTTTGTCAGGGATATCACTAAAGATGAAATTGATAAAGCGATGGTTAAATCAATTCAGCAGGTTGCAGAAGCGATGAATTTAAAGACAGTTGCAGAATGGGTAGAAGACGAGCAGACTTTAGATGTTTTAAAGGAACTGGGCGTGGATTTTGCACAGGGCAACCATATATCATCTGCTGCCATGATTGGCTGCAAAAGTGATAGTTAGACAAAAAGCCTTCTGACCTGCGGGTCAGGTACGCCATGCTCCCAGGCCTCATTGAAAAAATCTTCAAGTTTTCCAGCCCGCTGGGGTGACATAAAATTAACTGATGCATTGTAGTTATGATTATCAGTCTGGGCCCTGTACAGGGTGCCAATGCTGTCAACGACCATAAAGCTACTTTTATCGCTCTTGTAAATTTTTGGCGGGTTTCTGATGAAGATAGAACTGGTTAGTTTCTGTGAAATCCGTATCAGGCGATGTCCTTTCTTTATCGCAGAGGTTGAATCCTGCACCAGAATGCGTATCTGTGCACTGGGGTGCCGGGTGGCGAGATTAAAGACATGGCGCTCAAATTCTTCATTATTGTAAATTGCATCATCCATATCCTGGGTGAAAATATTAATGCTATAACGCGCCTGTTCTGCCAGTGACAATGCTGCATTCATATTTTCTTCAGCGTTGCTGAGCTTTATTTCTGCCCTGGTCTCACCGAGCTTAAAGTATTCGGGCAATTCATCGCAGTATGGAACTGGTGGGATTTTGGGCATAACTAATTTGGCTGGTTCTGGTCGTTATTGATATTTAGAAGTTTATACATGGCTCTGTGTTTTATGTCTGCATCTATAAATTCAGTGCCGTTCTGGATAAAATTAAACTGGCTGTAAAAATTGATGGCGTTTTTTTGAGCGTGCAGGTAGACCATGCTGTAGCCATTGTCTTTGGCCTCCTGAAGTATCGTGCTAAGCAATTTTGAGCCAACGCCCCTGTTACGACAATTTTTTATAACGGCCATGCGCCCTATTTGACCATCGGGTTTTAGCCGAGCGGTGGCAATAGGCTTGTTATCGTGTAGAACAAGGAAATGGATAGACTGATCATCAAATTTATCCCATTCAAGCTCAACCGGAACATGCTGCTCTTCGATGAATACCGTTGTTCTAATCTGTTTTAATGCACGCTGGTTTTGTTTCCAGGGTGTAGTGATGAGCTGGATCTGGTCTATCATTTTGCTTTGCTTGAAAAATACGCCAGAAATATTTCTGGAGTATTTTTAGATGACTGTTAAATATTTTTAGCTTGTTGCCCAGCATTACCCGTATAGTTTTGCGGGGTCAGATCCAGTAAACGCTGGCGAGCTTCTTCAGGAATTTCCAGGGTTTTGATGAAGCTATGCATGTCTTCACGATTAATGCCTTTGCCGCGGGTCATTTCCTTGAGTTTTTCGTAGGGGTTTTCGATGCCGTAGCGACGCATTACCGTCTGGATGGGTTCGGCCAGAACTTCCCAGCTATTCTCCAGGTCTTCATCAAGTTTTTTCTGATTGACTTCGAGCTTGTTCAGGCCTTTGCTCAGTGATTGATAGGCAATAACGCTATGTGCAAAACCGACGCCTAATGTGCGCAGTACGGTTGAATCAGTCAGGTCTCGCTGCCAGCGTGAAACGGGCAGTTTTGTCGAGAGGTGACCGAATAGCGCATTGGCGATACCAAAGTTACCTTCGGCATTTTCAAAATCAATCGGGTTTACCTTGTGTGGCATGGTTGATGAACCAACTTCGCCTGCGACTGTTTTTTGTTTAAAGTATCCCAGAGAAATATAAGCCCAGAGGTCACGACATAAATCAATCAGAATGGTGTTGAAGCGACTGATGGCATCAAACATTTCCGCCATGTAGTCATGTGGCTCAATCTGAATAGTATAGGGGTTCATGGTCAGGCCGATAGACTCGATAAAATTATCAGCAAATTCGGGCCAGTTAATTTCAGGGTAGGCACAATAGTGGGCATTGTAGTTACCAACAGCACCGTTTATTTTGCCGAGCACATCCACACTGGCGGTGATTTTCTGTTGTTGGCGCAAACGGTGAACCACGTTGGCGATTTCCTTGCCAACGGTTGTAGGTGATGCAGTCTGGCCATGGGTACGGCTGAGCATGGGCTGTTCGGCGAGATCGTGTGACATGGTTTTGAGTTTGTCGATGACCTCATCCATGGCCGGCAGGATCACGGTATCACGACCCGATTTCAGCATTAAGGCATAAGACAGGTTGTTGATGTCTTCAGAAGTACAGGCAAAATGGAAAAACTCAGAAACTTCCTCCAGCTGCTGGTTGCCCTGAATTTTTTCCTTGAGGAAATATTCAACGGCTTTGACATCGTGATTAGTGGTGCTTTCGATATTTTTTACCCGTTGGGCATCTTCCAGGCTGAAGTTATCGACGATATTATTTAACAGATTGCTGGTATGGATGTTAAACGCCGGGACTTCAGTGATTTCAGTATTGGCAGCCAGTGCCTGCAGCCAGCGCACTTCAACCATTACGCGGTGATGAATTAAACCATATTCGCTGAATAACGGGCGCAGGGCAGCAGTTTTAGAGCCGTATCGACCATCAGCGGGTGAGATAGCGGTGAGTTCGTTTAATTCCATCGTATTGCTCATTGTGTTGATCCCAATATAGTAATAATCTTTATATATAAAGGGGCGTATTATACAGTGAGCGTTTTGTACGACAATAAAGTTTTGAATAAGTGGAGAGGCAGATGACAAAAACACGCACAGTTAAAGACAGTATGGGTGAGCTGGAAGTGTCGGAAACGGCCTGCTATGGTGCCCAGACCCAGCGTGCGATCGACAATTTTCCCGTGAGTGGGCTGGCCATGCCGGCTGCTTTTTTGCAGGCGCTGGGCCGGGTAAAGCTGGCCTGTGCCGAGGCAAACCAGAGAATAGGTGGCCTGGAAGAAGCGCATTGCCAGGCTATTATCGACATCTGCCATAGTATGATTGCCGGCGAACTGGACTCCCAATTCCCCGTTGATGTGTTTCAGACCGGTTCGGGCACCAGTACCAACATGAATGCCAATGAAGTCATTGCCCATCTGGCATCACAAAAATCAGATATTGATGTGCATCCCAATGATCACGTGAATATGAGCCAGAGTTCTAATGACGTTATCCCGACGGCAATTCACGTCAGCGCCAGCATCGCCTGTGAAGAACGGTTGTTGCCCGCACTGGTTCATCTGGAAAATTTGATCAATAACAGAGCCGATGAATTGCAGGATGTGGTTACCACTGGCCGCACGCATCTGATGGATGCCATGCCGATCACATTAGGCCAGGAACTGGGTGGCTGGGCGGCACAGGTTCGCAGTGGCATAGAAAGGGTTCAGCACGCCATGCCAGCAATGAAAAAACTGGCCATAGGCGGCACCGCTGTTGGCACCGGTATCAATGCCCCTGAGGAATTCGGCTCGTTGGTGGCAGACTTTCTGGAACAGCAGACGGGCCTGCGCTTTAGCGTGGCAGATGACCGGTTCGAAAATATGAGTTCACAGGATGCAGCAGTGGCGCTGAGCGGTCAGTTGAAAGCGCTAGCTGTGAGTCTGTTAAAAATTTCAAATGACCTACGCTGGATGAATAGTGGTCCACTGGCGGGAATCGGTGAGATAGCCCTGCCCGCATTGCAACCGGGCAGTAGCATTATGCCGGGCAAGGTGAACCCGGTGATCCCGGAATCGGTGGCCATGGTCTGCGCCAAAGTCATAGGCAATGATGCGGCGATTACGATTGCAGGCCAGTCTGGTAATTTTCAGCTAAACGTGATGTTGCCGCTGGTGGCTTATGATTTATTGCAGAGCATTGATCTGCTGGCATCCGCTTCACGTTTGCTTGCTGATAAGGCCATTGCGGGTTTTACTGTCAATCATGAAAACATTGAAAATGCACTGGCAAAAAACCCGATTCTGGTAACGGCGCTCAATCGTGTAATTGGTTATGAGCTGGGGGCAAAGATTGCAAAACAGGCCTATGCAGAAGGCCGGGCGGTGATTGATGTGGCCAGTGAGCTGACCGATATTTCACGTGATGAACTGGAACGCCTGCTGGCACCGGAAAACCTTACCAGGGGTGGTGTTCAGGAATAAATCGGGTGTTATATAAATTTAAATGATAGATAAGTGAGAATAAAAAAGATGGATCAGGTTATTCAACGAATTGCACGTTTGAACGAAATTGGTATTAGTCTTTCGGCAGAAAGGGATACTGATATTGTATGTGAGCAAATCTTAAAAGGCGCCATGGAACTCACCAATGCTGATGGTGGCAGTTTATATCGGATGGCGGATGATCATCAGACGCTGGAATTTGTTATTGTTGCCAACCATTCATTGAATATCCACATGGGTGGCACCAGTGGCGTGGCAATTAATTTTCCACCGATTCAACTTTTTATCGATGGTAAGCCTAATCTCAACATGGTGGTTGGTTGTGCGGTGCACGAAGACCGGACCATTAATATTTCTGACGCTTATGATGCCGAGGGCTTTGATTTCTCAGGCACGCGCAACTTTGATCAGCAGACTGGTTATCGTACCCAGTCTATCCTGACGGTCCCGATGAAAAACCACGAAGGAGAAATCATCGGTGTGCTACAGCTGATTAACGCCAAAGATAAGGAGGGTCAGACGAATGAGTTCTCCCCAGATGAACAGGACCTTGCAGAGTCACTGGCTTCACAGGCGGCGGTTGCACTGACCAATAACCGGTTGATTGAAGAACAAAGAGAACTGTTTGAAGCCTTTATCAAATTGATCGCGGGCGCGATTGATGAAAAGTCACCATATACTGGCGGCCATTGTCGTCGCCTGCCTGATCTCACCATGATGATTGCTGACGCCTGTCATGATTCGGATGTCGGTGTGCTGCATGATTTTTCTATGACCGATAAAGATCGTTATGAGCTGCGTATTGCAGGATGGTTGCATGATTGCGGCAAAGTAACCACGCCCGAGTACGTGGTTGATAAAGCGACCAAGTTGGAAACAATTTATGATCGCGTTAATACTGTCGATACCCGTTTTGAAGTTTTAAAGCGTGATGCAAAAATAGAAATGCTGGAGCAGAAACTGGCAAGGGTGCATGACTCGGGTGATGCCGATAACAGTGATCTTGAAGATGCTTATCAGAAAAAAATTAAGCAGTATGATGATGATCGTGATTTCATCAGGACCAGTAATATAGGTGGCGAATTTATGGATGAAAAGTTACAGCAAAGGGTACGTGATATTGCCCAGTACCGTTGGTTAAATTCAAACAATACTGAGCAGCCGTTGCTTGACGATGATGAAGTTAAAAATATGGTTATTGAACGCGGTACGCTCAATGATGAAGAACGGCAGGTGATTCAAAACCATATTGTGATGACAATCAAAATGCTGGGCGAACTGCCTTTTCCCAAGCATTTATTGAATGTGCCTGAGTATGCCGGTGGCCATCATGAGCGCATGGATGGCAAGGGTTATCCGTTGGGGTTGACGCGTGAGCAGTTATCGATTCCTGCAAGAATGATGGGTATCGCGGACATTTTTGAAGCGCTAACTTCCAGTGATCGACCTTATAAAAAAGGCAAGAAATTATCAGAATGTTTGCGCATACTGGGTTTTATGAAACAGGATGGCCATATCGACCCTGATATTTTTACAGTCTTTATTAAGGAAAAAGTTTATCTGCGCTATGCGGATGAGTTTTTACCCAAAGAACAGATCGATGAAATCGATGAATCAAAAATTCCGGGTTACCAAAGTTAATCGGCAATAATGTCGTTGCCTTCAAGTTCTTTCAGGTCTACGTTTTTCAGGCCATTTTCCAGAATGGAAGTGGTAAAGCCCCGTTCATTAAGAATATAGGATGCAGAAGAGCTACGCCTGCCTGTATCACAATATAAAATGTAGTTTTTACTCTTGTCCAGAGTGTTCATTTTCATGCGTAGGAAAATCAGCGGCAAATGTGTAGCGCCTTTGATGTGGGCGGACTGATATTCATTGGGCAGGCGTACATCCAGCCATTCCGCGCCATCATTTGTGACCTTTTCTTTTGCTGTATCAAAATTAATGAGATCCAGCATGGGCTCATTTAGCAGGGAAAGAAACTGTTCTTTGGACAGGCGACTGAGCACGCCTTTGGTCAGCATGACGATGGTAGCATTACGTTCTGCGTCAGAAATCAGGGCCTCTTCACCAAAAGAAGTACCGGCTTCGAGTTCAGCCAGTTTGATGTCTTTATCCTGTCCGGGCATTCTGCGGGTCACCATGCAGCGCCCCGATTTTACAATGTAAAAATAATCACCGGGGTCACCCTGTTTAATAATGACATCACCAGGTTTGACTTCAATGTCTTCAAGGCTGGTAAAGATGGCCTGAATATTAGCGGGTGGAATACGGCGAAAGGCTTCAGTGTTCAATATCCGAGACATCCAGTCATCGTCTTCTTCTGCATTTAGCTCTTCAACCTGGAAGCTGCCGGTCTGATCCCAGGTAAGCATCATATCCAGCAGGTCTGAATCGATCATGAATGCGACTGAATTAGATTTTGCGACAGCAGAAAAATTTCTGGGGATGATGTGGGCCAGTGCTGTTTTTGTGTCTTCGGTTCCGGCTTTCAGGGTTTTAACAACTTTGCCATTCTCTACCAGATCAACTTCACCTTCGTGTAGAAATATGTGGTCGGCTTTGGCGTCGCCCTGAAGAAAGATGTTGTCACCTTTGTTGATTTCAATAATAACAAGTTTGTTGCATATCTCCCTGAGACTCTCAGAGTTCAGGGTATTGAGAGGTTGATAGTTGCTGAGATCCTTAGAAGTTATCTTTTTGCTCATTACAAAACCTTGTTATATTTTTTACCAAATTATAGCTTGTTAATTACAATTGTTATTAATATGAAGCAGGATGCCCAGTGTTAACCCTGTTCACTTGCCTGTTCAGTAATATCTATGTAGACCTTGATGCGCTGGCCGGGCTGCAGATATTTCTTCTTAATATCGTTCCATTGGTGCAGATCATTAACACTAACACTGTATCGGTCGGCAATCCGGGACAGTGAATCGCCATTTCTGACGGTGTAGGAAATGGATTTAATGGTATCAGAAGGCTTGCGCTGGCTTAACTGAACCTGAGTAGGGGAGTTGTTTTTCCAGACAACAATTTTCTGCCCCTGGCGCAGTGGGTCACGTATTGCCATGCCATTCCATTTGGCGAGTTTGTGCATGCCTACATCATATTTTCTGGCCAGGCTCCAGAAGCTGTCACCTTTCTGCACGATGTGATTGATGCGGGTTTTTCCCTTGCCTTTACTGGTGTTTTTGATGCTGCTGAGACGCTGGCCTGCGCTGAGTGCGTAATCAGTGCGTTTGCGACTGGCTACCGGGATCAGCAGGTGTTTACCGGCGCGAATGTTATTGCCACGTAGACGGTTCACCTTGCGTAGGTGTTTTACTGTGGAGTTATATTTAACTGCGATCTGGCTCAGCGTTTCGCCCGATTTAATGCGATGGCGCTGCCATTGAATCCGGTCTTTGTCATCCAGCGTTTCCAGATTGGCTGTTAAAGTCTCGGCGGCGTCAGCGGGCAAAAGCAGGTGATGAGGGCCTTCGGGAGGTGTTGCCCAGCGATTGTAGGCCGGGTTGTAATTGTAGAGGGTATCGAGTTTTATATCAGCCAGTTCAGCGGCCAGCGCCAGGTCGATCTGTGAGCCGACATCGATACGTTTAAAGCCAGGCACGTGGGGAATGCAGCGCAGGCTGATGTCATATTTCTGTGGATGTGTGATCAGTTCTTTCAGTGCTAGCAATTTGGGCACATAGCTGCGGGTTTCCCTGGGTAAATCAAGGTTCCAGAAATCGGTGGGCTTGCCACGTTTTTTGTTTTTTCTGATTGCCCTCTGTACTGTGCCCGAACCCGAGTTATAGGCTGCCAGCGCCAGCAACCAGTCATCTTTGAAGAGTTTATTCAGGTTGGTCAGATATTTAAGTGCAGCCTGAGTCGAGGCATAAATATCGCGGCGGCCATCGTACCACCAGTTTTGCTTCAGGCCATAGAGACGACCGGTGGCTGGAATGAACTGCCAGAGACCGGCGGCGCGACCGTGCGAATAGGCGAAGGGCTGGAAGGCGCTTTCTACGATAGGCAATAAAACCAGTTCGGTAGGCAGGTTGCGTTTTTCGGCTTCGCTCAGAATATAGTGCAGGAATGGGTCGCTACGCTCCATTACTCTCTGGATGTAGCCCTTGTGACCTGCGTACCAGGCCAGTTCAGACTGCATGAGTTTTTTATCGGTATGGGCCTCCAGCTTAAAACCGGCACGAACATGCTGCCAGACGGTTTCCAGAGGTGGCTCATCTATGGCGAATGAATCGAAATCCATGTCAAAGCTTTCGAAGTCTTCCTGCTCGGATAGCTCGATGTTCGGCAGGTCCTGAACTTCTTCAACTGGAACT
>JAPHSZ010000050.1 GCA_026196545.1 Gammaproteobacteria bacterium | reverse complement strand
CCATTTTTTCATGGAAGTAACCATAATTATGTAGCAGAAATACGAAAACAGGAAAAAAATCATATATTTTACATTGAATATCATGTTGTTTCTAATAGGGTAAGAGGGCTTATCTTAGGTACAACTCTAGACCAATATCACGATATTGTAAAAATTGGAAACATCCACGAAAATAAAGAGCTTTTGAAAATAAAGAGATATAAGAAGTCAACAATAGGAGGTAAATAAAATAATGGAAATGTGTTTTAGTTTCTTAATTGTATTAATAACTATATATATCTCTATTATATTATATGCTTATTATAATAGTCATAAAATAGATATATATAAGTCAGATGAGGAAATAGAAAGGAGAAGAAGAAGATTAACAAAGAGAAAAAAAAAGAGAGGGAAATAAATAATGAAAAATATAAAAAAAATGAAAGAAATTGAATTTCGTAGGTTTGTAATTCCTCATATAGAAGGGGATTGGAAAACAAAAAAAGTGAAAATCAATGGGAAAGAGATATCTATTAATGATGAAAATAATATTAAATTTTCATGGGGATATTTCAATAAAGGATGTAGCCTATTATCTTTTCACATTTTAGAGTCGTTATTTGGAGAAGTAACCGCAATAAAATATCGCACAAACTTTGTTGATGTATTTTTGTCAAAGCTTGAAAAATCTAACTTTTCTTTTTGTATCGACGTTAGTTCGATGATAGAAGAAATAGATAGAAATAATAGGAGGTGAAATATGGAAATATTTCTTTGGATTAAATTAGGAATTTTAATTTGTTTGCTAATCATTAGCTTGATTTTTTTATTTTTAAGCTTGTATCTTATGGCAAAAGAATTTCCTATAGCTATCATAAAAAAAAAGAAGGAGTAAGAATCTATGAAAAGAAAACTAAAAACAAGAAAGCTAGAAAAAGATAAAAAAACAAAATTGTTCTATTTTAAAAATGGAGAAAAACGTCTAGGAGTTCATAGTAAAATTAGTGGTAATTTTTTTTGGATTTTTGGAGATGTTTCAAATATTTTTGGAGATGTTTCAGATATCAGTGGAGATGTTTCAAATATTAGTGGATATGTTTCACATATCAGTGGAGATGTTTCAAGTATCAGTGGAGATGTTTCAAAGATTTATGGATATGTTTTAGATATTAGTGGAGATGTAACAGGGATTAAGGGGGATATAACAGAGTTGTATGGAAATATAAAGGATTGCGAAATAAAAGACGAAGAAAGAAAAAAAGGAATTAATATTGATGATTTGGTTGATTAATAATTATAGGATAGAAGGAAGAAGAAAACCGCCCCTCTATATAGAGAGGCGGTTAATATTAGATTTAGTCATTTCTACCTTGATATTCCTTTTGATATCCCTTCTGTTTCTCTTTTCTTACAATAATTCGACATTTCTTACAATACTTCATATTCTTGTGTGTTCTTATTATTTTCTTTCCACATTCCTCGCAATTCATTATCATTCCTTCGTCTACGTCTATTTTCATTTTATCCTCCCTTTTTTTTTATTTATTTCTTAAAAAACTCTAAAACCATATTATTATTATACTCCCCCTTTGTAATTTCGATAATATCCTTAATAGAATATTCCTTCTTTTTATTATTCAATCTATTTTCAACAAAATCTCTTATCCCCAAACTACAAGCACCAGTGATAGCATGATACATTTCTATTGCTTGCTCGAAAGTAAGGATAGTATCTAATTTCATATTATTATATTTCGACGTATCACGATTAGAGAACTTGTATATTAGCGCCTCTCTTGCCTCTTTTAGGTTTTCTCCATGAGCGTATACTCCATTGTGGTAAATACAAACGATCCCACCTTCTAAATAATATATATTTTTCCTATGCTTAATAACCTTCTTCTTAATTCCATCGAAGAAACTCCATAGTTCACCTTGATATTTGTATATATCACCGTTAAGCTTATTAATATGTGGGAAATCATCTGGCAACGTCGTGAGTTGGTTGTTAGCACATAAGAAACCACCGCCAACCGTCTCCGGAGCATACTCTAGACTTATGAGTTGATTGTTATAACAATAGAAATCCCCGTCAATCGTCGTAGGAGCACCCTCTAAGCTTGTGAGGTGGTTGTTAAAACAATAGAAATTATACAATACCGTCTTAGGAGCATACTCTAGGTTTGTGAGGTGGTTGGAAGAACAATCGAAAACATAGCCAACCGTCTCCGGAGCACCTTCTAGTGTTGTGAGTTGATTTATACGGCAAAAGAAACTATCGCCAACCGTCCTAGGAGCATATTTGAGGCTTGTAAGTTGGTTGTAAGAACAATCGAAAGCACGCCTAACCGTCTTAGGAGCATACTTAAGGCTTGTGAGTTGATTGTTAACACAAAGGAAACTACCGTCAACCTTATTCGGAGCACCATATAGTGTTGTGAGTTGTTGATTGAAGCAATTTATACTACCCATATATCCTTTTCCTCTTATATCTTCTCGTCCCATGGTAACCGTCCACCAATACCCAAAGCTACCTTTTTTGTATTTATTTTCCATTTCATTTTTCATTTGATCCTCCCGCCTCATTTGAAGTCTTTTTTGTTAGAAATCTTTTCTAATCAATCTCTTCCAATATGATATTTTTGAAATCTAGAGTCCATTTTGGGAAACTTATTTTATATTTTTTCCCATCTTTCTTATATTTATACTTTTTGAAATAAGCACCTATAATTTTATAATCATTATCATTATCATTATCATCATCAATAGATTGGAAACCTTTTTCTTTGAGAATTTCTGTTATAGGTGATTTTTTCTCCGTTGGAACTAATATAGTTTTTTTTATTTTTATTTTTATTTTTTTTATTGAAATCACTATTCGACACTTCTTGAATTTCACTATGAAGTCAAAATTGTCAGGGTCGTATTGATCAATTACCTTTTCTATTTCAATTATATCTTTTTCGCTTATTGTTAGTTCAGAGTTTTCAGAATACAAGCATAATTCCCAAAATCCTTTCTGTTCAGATGATTGAAAATCAAAAGTTCCTAGTTTCTGATTTCCCACAATAGTCATTATTGTTACTTTCCCATTTTCTTCTATTTGCTCTTCTACTGCCATTATCATTTTTCGAAAATCTAATTCACTTTGTTTTCTTTTTTTCATTTCATCCTCCCGCCTCATTTGAGGTCTTTTTTGTTTTATCTTCCGTGTTTCCTATCGAAATCTTCCCAAAATTTTTCTTCCCAGTCTGAAAAATCTCCTAAAGAAATAGACCGAGATACCATCTCACTTTCAGAGATATACTCTTTTTTATCTTCATCGTAATAATCGAATTCCTTTTCTCTTAATATATCAATCTCTTTTTCTTTCTCTTCTAGTTCTTCTTTGGACATAGAAGAACTAGCAATGTCTAGTTCTTTTTCCATTTTTCCAATATACTCATCTTTTCTAATAGCCCATCCATTAGAAAAATAACTAGCATCTTGATCATTCCAATCACAATCTATCATATGAAAGACTGTGTCAGGATTAGGGTTAGGATAAGTTTGTTTTGTGTAATGTCGATATTCCACTTTTTTGTTATCTTTATCCCAGAAAATCCAAAGCCTCATTCCGTCCATCTCTGGGTCTAGCGATAGATTTAGAACATCCAGATAACACATATTTTCTTTTATATTTTCTATTTCTTGAATTTGTTCTTTTGTTTTCATTTCATCCTCCCGCCTCATTTGAGGTCTTTTTATTTTCCAGAAATCTTTTTTAATTTTTCAATAATATTGAAAAAAATCTCTGAACTAAAATCATTTAGAATTAATTCTTTTCTTGCAATTTTAATATTTTCAATAATTTCGCCTCTAATATCTAAACTACTAATCCCATATAGTATAGCATATTGGACTTCACCAAGTATCTTTATTACGAAAAATCCTTTTTCATGTTTTCCCTCTAATTTTTTATAAT
>JAPHSZ010000020.1 GCA_026196545.1 Gammaproteobacteria bacterium | reverse complement strand
CTTCATGCGTCGTACTAACAACACCAAGATAAGCAGTAATAGGCGATATAATGCCTTTTAAACCACTATAACGTTCAGACTCTTCTCGCAGGCGCGTATAATAAACAGATTGCGCTGCATATAACAAACCACCAGTAAGGGCATCCTGCGCAGGTAAGTGATTTATCAGTAATGTATCACCTGTGTCCGCTACATTATTGGTATTTTCATCAACATAGGCAGCACCGATGCCATTACCTAATGAGTTCGTTTCATCTAAGACAATGGGGTATTGTTCATCTGCGGCCAGTAATTCACCATAGGCACGTTTTACCTGTGTCCAGTTAGAAGTCTCACCACCACTGGCAACCAAATAATATCCACCAAGTACAAGATTATTATAATCAACCTGAACTGGATCATCACCAGGCACAACACCAACTTCCAGCTCAACATTAATCAGTGATCCAATGTCAACAGGAATGCCATTACAGATAAAGCTACCCGCAATAAGCGTTCCTCCTATAGATTCTCCATCCAGTCGGTGTCCAAGAGTTACACCGCTGCCACTATCAAACAGTGTTATCGTTAATCTTTTGGTGCTCAATTCAGCCAGCGTTGCAGACGCACTTAAAGTAACACCCTCACAGCCTTGTATCACAATTTTCGATGTTAAGCTCTTAGACCAAGTTGTTGAGCTTGCTGCATCATACTCCTCAACCGAATCATATTTTGCAACAGTACCCACAACTTCATAAGGTAGGGATGCTGGCAGTAAACCACTGCTGTCCTGGATCACTTCACCTTTATCAATCACATCTTCTAAAGAGACACCGGGGTGATTGGCCTGAAGGTAGGCCAGGGCTTGCTCTTCGTATATTTCCAGAGGATTTTTATACTTCATCCCTTCTACATAATTAGGGCTAGCTGGATTTTCGGCATTGTAATACGCATCGTAATCAAAATTCACATCACGCAATAAAGTTTTATAGATACCTTTATATTCTTTTTGCTTGTACGAAACATCCAGTGCAACCCATTTACAACTGCCACCTTCTGTAGAACATGCCACTGAAGAAGAGATATTACCTGCACGGTAATTCTCATAATTCACCAACGCTTCAACCCAGACATGTTCAAAAACAATATTATCAGGATCAGTAGTATCAATATTTTGAACACCCTGATCTCCCAATATAGCTACGGCTAAATCATTATCTAGCACACCTAACCAATTGGCTAAATTATCAGCGGGGACTTTAATATTGCCTACCGCATAACGTGATTTTATTCCCTGTGAACGTAGCATAGCGATCAATGACGAAGACAAATCAACGTCATTACCACGCATAGAAAGAACACTATTTAATGAGCTGCTATGTGCTCCATGATAAACCGAGTACTCGGCGTTATTACGCAAATATTCATAAATAGCAACCACACTACCCAATTCCTCTGCCTTATCTGTGACAATAGAGGCCTCACCAGTATTAAATAGCACTTCTTTTGTTTCACATAATTGCGTATCAGAACCCTGAACTAAGCATGGATCTGCTAGTGCTTCTACTGACCAAAGGAAAATAACAAAAAAACTTACTGAAATTCTTTTAAACACAATTCTACTCCCTGTCCTTATTGAGCACGGTGATGAGTTCTAGTTTGAAATGTCGGATCTATATCCTTGTAATCAATATCTGGTCGCCTCAAAGTTACCTTGTCTTTTAATTCCCTTAATTTTTTTATATCCATTCGACCTAGTTGAGACATAACCATTAATTCTTTCTCTACACTTTTAGCAACACGAACTATATGTTCATTTCTTACGTCGCGTTTAGTTTTTGTCTTCCAGAATGCATACTTACTAGGTAACTTATGCTCTACAGCTACTCGCACATTAGCAATATCATTTTTGCTCACCTGTATCCTTTTTATTCTGTCTTCTCTTGTTTTTCTTGCTATATCTGACATTGCACTTCCTTGTCCTTTCACACCGGCATTCATCCCTGGCAACTGCACAACTGAGCCATCTTTAATCAATACAGATGCAGTATTATTGGCATTATTAATTGATTCCAGTGTTACTTTCGACATTGCAGATAACTCACTTGCAATGAGACGACCTAGACTATCTTCCATTTTGCTTATATCGCTACGCTCCAAAACGATCTCTGCTTCAATGCGTTTTCTCTCTATGGCATTGCTCTGCAATAAAGTACGTGAGACATTTCTTATTTTTTTTGTCTCACCAGAAGTCAGAAAATTACCCGCAACAGATTCCATTGGTATCATTGTTGCAGATAGCGTTAATGCAACCACGCCTAAACATTGAACAAAATAATTTATTTTCATCATCATTCTTCCCGAATTCACTGTTGTCGCTAGTTTCCAAGCACTAAAGATTTAAGCAATATAAGATCATGAATTGTTAACACACCATCTCCACTGCCTGATGGATACAAGTCACCTCTGGTAATACTGTCCGCATCCAGTGCAATATTGCCCAGCACATGGCGTTCTGTTAATAAGATATCAGCAATACTAATAACACTATCACCATTAACATCACCATCCATCACTACAATAATGGGGTAAACATTTGGATCATAATCATCGAGATCACCCTGAGCGACGGTAAATCCGTCACCATCAATATCATCATCACAGAGATCACCATAAGCATCGTCATCAAAATTTGCCTGATCGGTATTAGGTATGGTTGGACAATTATCACTGGCATCGGCAATATCATCGATATCCGAATCAATAATTATTGTTGTCACACCTGAACCCACCAGGTCTGAAATAGCGCTGGTATCTGTACCTGCATTCACCCAGATTTGTATTAAATTTGATGCATTCTCCAGACCATTTAAATTCACGACATCAGTTGCACGCAGATCAAGACTTGTGATCTGAAGAATTTCTCCCTGCACTAAGTTGTCATAGGCATTTTTATCCAGCTGACCGTTGATGATTGATCGAAGTGTCTGATCTGTTACACCAGCCCTGACACTATAGGAATCAACATCTGTACCTAATGCCGCTGATAAAGCTCGCATGCTAGTTGCTGTTGTATACACATCACCCCAGTCACCAGCTGGCATTTGACTTGATAGCAACTCGGTGATTAAAGCATCAACGGTTGGTGTCAATCCCTGATTTCTATGTAGTGCGAGAATTGTCTGAGAAATAGCAAGATCACTTGCAGACCCTGTAATGGTTGACAGAAAAGAAACAGCATTACTAATCGCCGTTTCTACTTCTGGCGTAGGAGATGGCAATAATTCAATCACAGCCAGAGTATGTGCAGTTACCCAGTAATCACTCACTGTGACATTTTGTAGTGACCAGCCACCATCTATGTTCTGTGAAGCCAATAGATAATCTATAGCACCTGTCTGCCCTATCGTGTCATCAGATTTAATCAATGCACCTAAGGCAATGGACGTATCAAGCGTACTGCTGGTATATATACCACTTAACCCCCAGCCATCCTGTGTTAGCTGGGATGAATTGTGTAATTCATCCAAATCCACCTGTGTATTATTTCCGTGACTATCAAGCACCTGTATACGGTGCGAAAGGTAATCTACGTTAACAGCATCATGATTTTCAAGCCATGCAAGACCCGCATAATAATTTGAATTGTATTGATTGGATGCTTCTAATGCATCTACAACTGTAGCCGTGGTGCTGAAACGAATATTCTGATCAACACCCCAGCTTCCATCATTGTTTTGCTGCGACACTATCCAGCCAGATGCCATAGTCATTGCTTGCTGATTAGCTGCATCATCAGCATGCACGTTCACAACAAACACCAAACTTGCGATGCAAGTCATCTCATACATTACTCTTTTTAAAATTGCCTTGCGCATATTTGGCGTCCTTTAAATATATCTTAAAAAAACAATTAAAAATGATTAACAATATCAGCCGTTACACCAGCCACAGGCTCACCATTAACATCAACTGCCTCAATATTTTGAACTTGTAAACCTGTCACCCCACCCGAGACATAAAATTTAAATCTTTCTATATTGGTATGAACCGGATTTTCACGTGTAAAATCCAAAAGCACTCTCATATTTTGACCATTATCGGTCCATTTAAGGCTTTTTACGTCTCCACGAGTATTAATGACATAAGGCTTACCAACCCCCACATCATGAGTTAAATCAACTTGAATTGCATGTGGCACAGTTGCACCGGTGAATTGAACTTCATAATTAGGAGCTCGTTCCATTATGCGCAGTTGATAGTCCGTTATGGCACCCATCATTTCGACAGGGAGCGTATGTGGGGAACCATCACCTTCAATAATCTGAACTGGCACCTGCAATCCCTCTCCAAGACTGCCACTGCTAGTCAGTAATACATTGGTATTACCAACAGGCAAAGAAGATGGAAGATCAACAACCACCGTGGTTTGCCACCAGTCTGGATCTAGATCAGTAAAAGCAGCTGTCATTGTTGAACCGTATGTAGCACCGTAATAATACTTTGGATCATCAATAACATCGCCAGAATCATATAATTCAGAACCCACTGCCATATAGGAGGTTGGATCCGCATAGAAGTTGATTGAAGCTCTTACTGAATCATGGCCTGGTGAATAGACAATATCATCACCAACAGGAGGTTGAAACGTAACCGTTAGCTGATCCCTTGAAAACTGATGCTTCCATCCGGCAGCTATCGCAATAGTATCACCCGCACGAGCTGCGTAATTAAAAGGCTGCAAACCAGCACAACCTGTTATAACAAATAATAATAGCAATACTAATGAACGATACAGTTTAATCATGAGTTGTGACTCCATATACGTGATTCTCAGACACATAGAAATACATGCAGAAATAATCTGCACTTGAAGGAATTAAAGAATTGTTTAGCTGGAAAACAAATGCATGCAACGATTTACACACATCAATTATTGGCGCAGACTCCCTCTGTACAAAGTCCATTTCTTAATCCCTCTTTTTATTTGCGGTAATTATCAAACACATGTGATATTCATGTCAAGTATAAATATTCCTGTTTTAACAAAAAGAAAATATTAGAAATATTATTAGACGATTATTTAGATTGATTATAAAAAACAATCATCTAAATAATATATTTAAATTAATATATTTAAATTTGAAATAACTTCTTAATCTAGATTGGTACAAATAATAAGAAACGAAAATATATTGCTGCATACCTCTGAAGTTACAGAAATATTTTTATTACGTTCGTTTTTCCTTCTAAAGAAATTAAGAAAACACATTACCACCCACTTACGTTAACAGTGGTAAACATAAGTGAAATCAGTTGCCGTGCTTTAAGTTTAAGTTACTAATACTTTATATGAATAACTTAAAGGCTTAAATTTAAATAGTGTGTTTTCCAACGACTCTAGCTAAACAACTAGTCCATATCAAATTCCATCTAATTTGATATTCATTTCAAGTGATACTGCCTTTCAATTATCTCATTAAAGCTTTTGATTACCCGCCACAAGCCTAGCTTGTGGCGATTTTTTTAACATCCATATGGGCAAGGCTCCGAAGAGCCTTGCTTGCTGTTTAGTGGTTCCAGAAAATATGGGCTGCCTCGAAACCTGTCTCAATTGTGTATATATCGCCGTTAAGCTTCATATCTCTGCCCATTCTTTCATAGTCGATATAGAAAGATAAATTTTCAGGTATTTGGGTCGTTTCTTCGGTTAGCTCCTCCGCATAATCAGCTAGTGATTTATAACAACCACAGTAATTTTCCTCAGCCGCTTTTCTAGCGTCCTCCAAATCCCCACCAAAGTTATTTAAAAGCTCTCCGCCAGTTTCTGGGTATTCTTCAATAAAACAAGCGATATTGTGAGCGGCTTCAATGCTTTCATATTCGCCAAAGCAGTAACCAGCAAAACCTTCATAGTCATGAATTGCGTATTCTTCCGCGAATTCTTCGGGACTTGATTCCAGCATCTTGTTTATTTGATCTTGCAGTTCTTCGATTTCATCCGTTGCATTTATCCATACACCATGAAGTCTTCCCGCGTTATATGCTGCAAGGTCTGCCACGTAGATTCTTATTTCATTTGCCATTGTCTTTATCTCCTGAATTCGGTTTGAAGTTTTCAGCGACGAGTTTTTGCCTCGCGGATGAACTTCTGCCGACTAGGGCGACTAGGCGGGGGTGAAAAAAATCAATAAAAATCGTAACCAATGGCGCGGCACACAGGCAAAGCCGAGTACACGGTGGTTATCTATTTTTGTTTATTTTGAGGGGATGCAATGCACCTCAAGCTTTTCCTTATTTTTCTGACTTCCAGACAGATACAGATATGTTTCATTAATTCTTATCTCTTAAGATTTTTTAAAGCCTTATATCACGAACTTTTAATTCTCGTTTGTACAAAAAATATAAATCAACTGCTAAGCACAAACGCGCTTTTACACATACGTTTTGACAAACGGTGCAGTTATTTACCTGAGTTTTTCGTGGACAGCCTCCATCAAAGGTCGCAATAGCGCGGCGTCAAAAAATGGAGATAATTATGAGATTGGTAACACGATTTTGAACTAGCAAAATTCAGAAAAGACGAGCTTCACTTGATATTAAAATTAGCATTCAATGCACTTGCGAACACTACACCAAATAGCCAGGAGAGCAAGAACACATTGGCTTCGATTGAGGTTGTTAAGGAGGAGATTAGATCTAGAACTTATAGCCCTTCAAGAATAGACAAATAAATTAGCATTTAACTGCCTTTGTCTGAGCCATCTACAAAATTTGATTGCCAATACAAAGGGAGAAAAGGAGTTCTAAAATGCCTAGACGATATAATAGGAAATATTGCCAAACCGTTTTTGCACGATGATAATTTATCAGGCGTAATAGTTTTATCTTGTACAAGATGAATCCTTTCTTTCATTTCATCTATAGAAATACTCAAATCTACTGGAGCCTCTGTATTTCCACTTTCGTGCGAAGCATTTGAATTATATATATAACTATCAGTTTCCTCATCTGGATACCAGATTTGCATAGTACAATCAGGGAAGTGCTCAGACACGACCTTCTGTATTAATAGGTAAGTATCATCCAAATTTAACAAAACACACCATTGAGACAATATTGGTATTAAGGTAGAAAGCTCAAAAAGCTTCTTCTTATCGACGCTTTCTGCACAATTAAGATCAACAATGTCATCAAAATTATCGGAATGGATAGGGAAATACTTATTCATTCTAGTATATGCGAATGCAATACTATTAATCATCTCTTTTATCCAGTTATCAATGAACTCGTATTCTTGAAAAAAATGCAAAAGATAAATTGCTTCCGATATGTCAATTATATTCCCATCATAACAGGGGGAATACGTGGATTTTTGATTAATGATATAATTTTTAACCATATCTACAATAACCTTACTCGTATCTAAAAGACCTTCCTCCTTATTCAGCATATACTGTGACAAAAATAACAGCCCAGAAGTACTTAAAAAACCTAAGTTCTCGAACACAAGAGCACATTCTAGGATATAGTCATAATTACTACCTGAAAAACCGTTCTTTAAATAACAATGATTTTTCACTTTCATTGCATAAGAATTATAAACAATGATCAATGAGCCATAAATATCTAAATAAGCCGATGATATTTTCTTATTGTCATATACTTCATATCGCCTAATTAAATCCCAAGCGTTTAATACCGTCCTCTCAGAACAACATATAGCTGGCCTGAGATTATCTTCATTTTTTGACCAAAAAAATATGATATTCTGACAAAGGTTAATGGTACGAAAGGATTTTAATATTTTATTTTGAACAGATACTTTAGTTACATCGCCATAATCTCTCTTCAACAGTAGCTCGTCTAATATTGAATAATAATCAGAAAAATCATAATCCGAGTCAGATAGAAGGGATAGCGTTTTACGAAACTTCGATTGAAATTCACTAGGCAGGGCATTTTCATTAAAAAGGTATTTTTCAATAAAAACAGATAACTCTGACCCTCCCCAGAAATCAAATTCTAAAATACCTTTTTTCTCATTACTTTTTATGTATCCTGTCCAGTCCTGTTGACAATCCTGTTTTAAATCACCACCAGTACAAACAATTACTTTCTTAGGTAGTTTTATATGAATCGGAGATACATTATTGTTTAAATAAACATCTTTAACCTCATCGAGGGATGGCCTAACTGCTTGCTGTCCGTTATTCCAGTCAGATCGCCCCATATCACCCTGCTTAATCACGAATAGAAACAATGTTTTCTTGCCTGTGCCTGGGTCTTTACCAACTGCGGCAACATCAACACCAGCCTGCCTAACACCAATTTGCGCATGACTTATTGGAGGAATTGACATTGATAACAAAAGATCAGGTAAGAGCCTGTCCAATTCTTTAGATTCTTTAAGCAATGCCAAATACTCACGGATAATAAGCCTCATTATTCACCCCTCCTTGCAAGTCGAAAGTTCATACTATCCATTGCGGAATCTACTGGGTGGGTTATTTCTGTATGAGGAATTTCCATTGTTGTGGAAAACTTACCCATTTTATTTATTTCAGAATATTTTCCATTCATAAAATAAAAACTCCCAGTGCCATGTTTAATCATAACTTTGGAAACCATAGACATAAACGGGCTTTTGCTTTGCGATTCCTCCATTGCAACCGCCATTTTCTTATTTCGCTCAATATGGATTTTATGCATTCTTTGTCTTGGAGCTACCATTTCCTTTAGTTTAGATAGATTATCAACCTGTGAGTAATAATTTTCTATATCTTGAACAACTTGACTAGCAACTTCCTTCTTATTCTTGCTTTTGGTTTGTGATGATACATCTTTAAGAAATTCTATCGTCTTACCAGGATAGCTAGCACCTATGTGAAAACGAAAAACCTCGTATATTAAACCCTGAATTTTTTTGTTTCTTGGGAAAGCGTCAAAGACTGAGAAGCATAAGGAGCAAAGATATTCAGACGAAATGACATAACCTAATATTTTTCTACAGATATACAAGCAATCCACATAGGAGAGTGACTTTAACAGCTGTTTATCCAATTTAAGGTCAGGCACTTTTCTTAACTTACAGTATGAAACTATCTCAGATGCTGCGCTATGAGCTTTCATGTCATCGTGATTAAATAACTTAGTTAGTAGCTTTTCTAAATTATCACGTCTATTTAAAAATGCCGCAAAAGTTGAATTAAATAACTCAGAGAGCTCTTCGCTTTTAGAGTGGTAGTTACTATTTATTATCCATGATATAAAAAACGTTTCCGCCAATTGAAAATTATTATTATTTTCAATCAACCCCGACAGAACATAATCAAGATTATCTATTATTCCTTTATAAGTGCAATCAACATCTGACAGGTTTAAAAGTGCTTCTGAAAACCAATCCTCATTCCCGCAATCTCCTTGAGATAGAAAAAGAACTCGGGAAACAGCATTTTTAACTGTAAGGCTCTCACTCTCTGAATATTTAACAATCTTTTTTTTCGGCTTCTCTGAATAGTTCAAAAGCTTCATGTAAGCTAAAATAATAATATAATCTATATCATTTGATTTTTTACATTCCAATTCTTCAAGAGCATGTAATGTTCCCTTAACTAATTTTAGATTTTTTGTCGTTTTATAATTCAATGCACCAAGAGCATCAGCAATCGCCATTAAAACGTATTCAGATTTGTACGTTATTAAATTAATTAGCTCTTTATGAACATTGTTTTCGTCTCCCTTTGACAACCCTTGGTAGATACTTGAAATATACCCAACAATGAAAGGCTTATTCTGTTTCAAAAGTTCCAAAAGTAGCCTTCTGAGGAATTCAGGTTGTTTTGTAATTAATCCCTCAAATGGTTTAAATTGAACATGTCCAGCCATATCATTTTTCATTCCTTCAAATAAACATTCCATGAGACTAAGGACGGAGTCCATATTCAATTCCATGTCTGATAATGAATCATCAAGGACAGGAGTAACATTAAAACATCCAAAACCATCATTCATTGCAGCTACTGCCATTTCACAAAAATCAACACCCTCCTCTTTGTTTATCTCTACTATAACTTTAGGCAGTTGTTTTGTTTTTTCCTGATATTCACTCATACATATAGAGTGCAATTCTGAAAAAAATTCTTTTGGATTATTTATTTTAGCAATTAGGCTATTTTTTATATCTGTCATAAATCCCCATATACCCCATATCAATTTTCAACGCTCTATAGCTATTGCACTAAAACATCTTTATCATGCAATTAGCCTCATCACTAATGCCCGAAATACATATTTCGTTATATATACTATCTGTATATACGTATTTGCTACTCTTTCCACCTAAAAGTTTTTAATTTTATTCTGTAGCTTTCCTCTGTTCGGTGCATGATGATCAACGCAATACTGAGCCAATTCTGGGTAACTAGAGTTATGATTACCTTCAATATCAACACCTAACTCAGAACATACATCTGACAAAAGATTTTTCCAACTTGCTTTCCCTAAACCTATTGAGATTCCTGAACCTATAAATAGAGCGGCATTTCCAGATTCGATTGCTTCTGAATATTCTTTAATTAATGGGATTTAATTTTCAAGG
>JAPHSZ010000130.1 GCA_026196545.1 Gammaproteobacteria bacterium | reverse complement strand
CTCGATGAGCCCACCGCCAACCTCGATGCGGAAAATACCCGCAAGGTCGAAGCGCTGATTGCTGATTACCTCAAGCAGCACAAAGCCGCCGCGATCTGGGTGACACACAACCATGCCCAGCTCGAACGCGTGGCCACGCAACGTTATTTTGATTTCTCACAGGCTGCGATGGTGTCGATATGAATAGCCTGATTTCCCTGTCCGCCTATGACCTGATGCTGGCCGCGCTGCTGGTGCTGGCACTGGCTGGTCTGAGCGCGCGCATGAATCTGGGCATTACCCAGCAGCTGATTATCGCGGCGATAAGAACTACCGCGCAATTGTTGCTGATCGGCCTGGTGCTGAAGCAGGTGTTCGAAACCGCGCAACTGCCGCTGATCGCGCTGATGATGCTGGTGATGCTCACCGTTGCCGCCTGGGAAGTGCTATCGCGTCAGAAAAGAAAAATCAAAGGCTGGTGGGGCTTTGGTATCAGCGGCCTGTCGCTGTTTGTTTCGTCATTTCTGATCACTCTGATCGCCTTGTTCGCCATCATCAAAACCGACCCGTGGTATACGCCGCAATACGCGATTCCACTGTTGGGTATGCTGCTGGGTAATACCATGAACGGCATCGCGCTCGGCATGGACCGGTTGATTCAGACCGCGTGGCAGCAGCGAGCGGTGATTGAGCAGCGCCTGATGCTGGGGCAGACCGCGGTGCAGGCCATCCGTGAGATTCGCCACGACAGCATGCGTGCCGGCATGATCCCGATCATCAACGCGATGGCCGCCGCCGGTATCGTCAGCCTGCCCGGCATGATGACCGGCCAGATACTCTCCGGCACCGAACCGGTCGAAGCGGTGAAGTACCAGATACTGATTATGTTTATGGTGACGGCGGGAACCGGCTTTGGTGTGGTGGCGGTGCTGCACCTGATATCAAAGCGGCTGTTTGATGCGCGTGACCGTTTGCGCTTTGATCAGGTGCTGGCGGAGAAAAAAGACTAACCCTGCACCAGCTTACGATACTCTTCCGGCTTCAATCGTGGTCCAAAATCAGTAATCACCTGCGCCGCTGTCTTGCTGGCAAGGTCGCCGGCCTGCTGGAAGTTCATGCCGTGGGTAATGCCGTAGAGGAAGGCACCGGCAAAGTTGTCACCGGCACCATTGGTATCTATCGCCTTAACATCCTGCGCGGCGATGTCGTACAGCGTGGTGCCGTCATAAACGGCGGCGCCTTTTGAGCCCAGGGTAATCGCAAAATTCTTCGAGAAAGTCTTGATGACTTCAATCGCATCGGTGATGTTGTCTTTCTGGGTGTATTGCAGCGCCTCTTTTTCATTGCAGAACAGCAGGTCGATGCCGTCTCCGATGGTTTCGGTGAGCTGGTCACCGAAGAACTCGACGATGCCGGGGTCGGAGAAGGTGAATGCGGTCTTCACGCCATTGGCCTCGGCCACCTTGCGTGCCTCGATGTTGGCTTCTCTGGCGCAGGGTGAGGTGACCAGATAGCCTTCCATATAACAGTAATGTGAGTTGGCAATGTGTTCCCTGTGCAATTCATTGATAGATAGTTCAGAAGAAATGCCGAGGAAGGAGTGCATGGTACGTTCGGCATCCGGGGTAATCATTACCAGGCACTTGCCGGTGATGCCATCGGGGTGGGTGCCATTCATGTTGGTATCGACACCGGCAGCCTTCAGGTCATTCAAATAAAATTCGCCCAGATCATCTTCAGCAACCTTGCAGGTGTAATACGAGGAACCGCCCATGGCGGCAACCGCGATCAGCGTGTTCGCTGCTGAACCACCACTGGCTCTTTTACCTTCGAAGGCGTCGAGGTGGGTCATCAGGCGGTGCTGCTCTTCTTCGTCCACCAGTGTCATGATGCCCTTATCGACGCGCATTAACTCAAGAAAACTGTCTTCGACTTCAAACTCCATATCGACCAGCGCATTGCCCAGACCGTAAACATCGTATTTTTTCATGTATAAATCCCGAATAAATTATCTGTTGTGAATTGTAGAGCTTTACTGTTGCTTTGTCAGTGCATCAATTAGCTGGTCGATTTGTACTTTAGTATGTGAGGCTGACAAGGTGATTCTCAGGCGTGCCGTGCCTTTGGGTACCGTCGGCGGACGTATCGCGGTGACCAGCAGGCCCTGCTCAAGCAGTTGTTCACTCGCGGCAACGGCGCGTGCTTCGTCGCCGAGAATGATCGGCTGGATCGCGGTCTGGCTGTCAGTGAGTTCGATGCCCGTCTGCGTCGCACATTGGCTGAAGTATTGAATGTTGCTGTTCAACTGTTCGCGTAGCTCCGGTTTGGTCTTTATCAGCTGCAGGCTTGCGCGTGTGGCCTCGGCTACTGCGGGTGGTGTTGCCGTGGTGTAGATATAGGGCCGGGCTTTCTGGATCAGGGTTTCGATCAGTGCTTCACTGCCGGCAATGAAGGCGCCCGAGGTGCCCAGTGCCTTGCCCAGCGTGGCCATGTAAATCGGCACATCGTTTTGCGGGACATTGAAATGCTCAAGGCTACCCCTGCCGTTGTTTCCGAGCACACCGAAGCCGTGGGCATCATCGACCATCAACCATACGTCGTGTTGCTTGCATGAATCTGCAAGCACAGGAATATTGGCAATGTCACCATCCATGCTGAACACGCCATCGGTCAGTACCAGGGTTTCACCTTTGGCCGTTTTTAGTTTTTCTCCGAGTTGTTCAACGTCGTTGTGTGCATAACGCTGGAAGCGCGCACCGCTGAGTAAACCGCCGTCGATTAACGAGGCGTGGTTGAGGCGATCCTCGAGTACCGTGTCGCCTTTGCCAACTAATGCTTGCGCAAGGCCAAGGTTGGCCATGTAACCGGTAGAAAATAACAGTGTACGCGGGTAGCCGGTGAATTCGGCGAGTTCTTCTTCGAGTTCGTGATGTGCTTTTGAATGACCGTTAACCAGGTGTGCGGCACCGCTTCCTGCACCGTATTTTTTTACGCCTTCGATAAAGGCATTTTTAACTTCGACGTGATTGGCCAAGCCGAGGTAATCGTTGCTGCAAAAATTGATCACCGCCCTGCCGTCGATCACCATCTCCGGCTGCTGCGCACTCTCACTGATTCGGCGGCGGCGATAAAGGTGCTGCGCCTTGCGCTCATCGAGTTCCTTTTGCAGGTCTTTCAATTTTCTGGTTTCAAGATTAGATGCTTTAAACAGTTACGGGTGTGTCACTGGTCACTTCAGTTTTCAGAAACTGGATACCGAGTTTACTGAACAACTGCTGGTCGTGATTCTCGTCAGGGTTGTCGGTGGTCAGCAGTTTTTCACCGTAGAACATTGAATTGGCACCGGCAAAAAAGCACAGTGCCTGGGTTTCATCATTCATTTCGGCGCGCCCGGCAGACAGGCGAACATAGGATTCTGGCATCAGGATGCGGGCGACCGCGACGGTGCGGACAAACTCCAGTGGTTCGAGTTTGTCGGTGCCTTCCAGCGGGGTGCCTTCGATGGCGACCAGCATGTTGATGGGCACGCTGTCGGGGTGTTTGGGCAGGTTGGCTAGCTGCTGCAATAATGAAGCACGATCATTGCGTGATTCACCCATGCCCAGAATGCCGCCGCTACAGGTGTTGATGCCGGCATTGCGCACGCGCTCCAGGGTATCGAGGCGATCCTGATAAGTGCGGGTGGTGATGATGTCGCCGTAGTACTCGGGTGAGGTGTCCAGGTTATGGTTGTAATAATCCAGCCCCGCATCTTTCAGCTGCTTGGTCTGTTCATCGCTGAGCATGCCGAGG
>JAPHSZ010000086.1 GCA_026196545.1 Gammaproteobacteria bacterium | reverse complement strand
TGCTGCTGCGCCGTCGGCCCGGACGCGAAGCCTTCCCCGGCGACGTCTTCTATCTGCACAGCCGGTTGCTCGAGCGCTCCGTGAAGTTGAGCGAAAAGAACGGCGGCGGTTCGTTGACCGCTCTGCCCATCATCGAGACCCAGGCTTCGGATGTGTCGGCCTATATTCCCACCAACGTGATTTCGATCACCGATGGCCAGATCTTCCTGGAATCCGATCTGTTTAACGCCGGTATTCGCCCTGCGATTAACGCCGGTCTGTCGGTATCACGTGTAGGTGGTGCAGCCCAGACCAATATTATTAAAAAGCTCGGTGGTGGTGTTCGTCTGGCACTGGCCCAGTTCCGTGAGCTGGCGGCCTTCGCCCAGTTCGCCTCTGACCTTGATGAGGCGACACGTGCCCAGTTGTCACGCGGTGAGCGCGTAACCGAGTTGATGAAACAGGCGCAGTATTCACCGATGTCTATTTCAGAAATGGCATTCTCATTGTTCATGGCCAACGAAGGTTATATGGATGATGTTGATGTCAATAAGGTGGTTGATTTTGAAGCTGCGATGATCTCGTATATCAGAAGCAACAACGCTGGCCTGATGGCCAAGATCGATGATACCGGTGACTTCAATGAAGAAATTGAAGCCGGTATGCGTGCCGCTCTGGATGACTTCAAGGCCAAGGGCGTATTTTAGAATCTGCGTTAAAGCGTAGATAAGATATTTAATCAGGTAGGGTTTAATGGCAGGCGCAAAAGAAATTCGCAGCAAGATCGGCAGTGTTAAAAACACACAGAAGATCACCAAGGCGATGGAAATGGTGGCAGCGAGCAAGATGCGCAAGGCGCAGGATCGTATGCACGCGGCACGCCCCTATGCAGATAAAATTAATACCGTGCTGGTGCATCTGTCACAGGCACATCCTGAGTATAAGCATCCTTATTTGAGCGAACGTGAAGAAGTTAAACGCGTGGGCTATATCGTGGTTTCAACCGACCGTGGTTTGTGTGGTGGCCTGAATACCAATATGTTCAAGGCCGCTGTTACCGAAATGGCCGACTGGGATGAAAAGGACGTTGAGATTGATGTTTGCGCGATAGGCAAAAAGGCCATTGGCTTTTTCAGTCGCTTTAAGGCCAAGGTGGTAGCTGAAGCCAGTCATCTGGGTGATTCACCGAGTATGGAAGAACTGATTGGTGCGGTAAAAGTGATGCTCGATGCCTATGATGAAGGCAGGATTGATCGTCTCTATCTGGTCAGCAACAATTTTGTAAATACCATGACACAGGCGCCCAGTGTGCAACAGCTGATACCGGTTAAGGGTGTTATGGATGAAGAGCTTACGCACCACTGGGACTACATCTACGAGCCAGAATCAAAACCGATTATTGATGGCCTGATGCTGCGTTTTATCGAGTCACAGGTTTACCGTTCGGTGGTTGAGAACATTGCCTGCGAAATGTCCGCCAGAATGATGGCGATGAAGAGCGCGACCGATAATGCAGGCGAGATCATTAAAGAACTGCAAACCATATACAACAAGGCAAGGCAGGCGGCGATTACTCAGGAGATTTCCGAGATCGTCAGTGGTGCAGCCGCGGTTTGATTTGGTAGCAATAACAGAATTTAATTTTAGTAATGAGGATACAATCATGAGTACCGGAAACGTAGTTGAAATTATCGGCGCGGTCATCGACGTCGAATTTCCGCGGGACTCCATTCCAAAAGTCTATGATGCACTGAAGCTGGATGAAACTGGCTTGACGATGGAAGTGCAGTCACAGTTAGGTGATGGTGTAGTACGTACGATTGCCATGGGTGCAACCGAAGGTCTGCGTCGTGGAATGGCCGTTAGAAATACCGGTGATGCAATCAGGGTGCCAGTAGGGCAGAAGACTCTGGGCCGTATCATGGATGTACTGGGCAATCCGATCGACAACCAGGGTGACATCGGTAATGAGTCGACCATGGCAATTCACCGTGCGCCCCCAAAATTCGAAGAGCAGAGCTCGGCAACTGAAATTCTGGAAACCGGCGTTAAGGTTATCGACCTGGTTATGCCTATCGCCAAGGGCGGTAAGATCGGCCTGTTCGGTGGTGCCGGTGTCGGCAAAACCGTAACCCTGATGGAGCTGATTCGTAACATCGCGGTTGAGCACAGTGGTTTTTCGGTATTCGCCGGCGTTGGTGAGCGTACTCGTGAGGGTAACGACTTCTACTATGAAATGCAGGAAGGCGGCGTACTCGATAAGGTAGCACTGGTTTACGGCCAGATGAATGAGCCCCCGGGTAACAGGCTGCGTGTCGCTTTGACTGGTCTGACCATGGCGGAATACTTCCGTGATGAAGGCCGCGACGTATTGATGTTCGTCGATAACATCTACCGTTACACACTGGCGGGAACCGAGGTATCTGCGCTGCTCGGTCGTATGCCTTCAGCGGTGGGTTACCAGCCAACACTGGCGGAAGAAATGGGTGTGCTGCAGGAACGTATTACATCGACCAAGACCGGTTCGATCACCTCATTCCAGGCGGTATACGTGCCTGCGGATGACCTGACTGACCCGTCACCGGCAACCACCTTCGCGCATCTGGATGCGACTCTGGTACTGTCTCGTCAGGTCGCCGAGCTGGGTATTTACCCGGCGGTGGATCCACTGGATTCAACCTCACGTATTCTTGACCCGCACGTCGTCGGTAACGAGCATTACGAAATTGCCCGCGGTGTACAGGGCCTGTTGCAGCGTTATAAAGAGCTGAAAGACATCATTGCGATTCTGGGTATGGACGAGCTGTCTGATGAAGACAAGCAGGCGGTATCACGTGCTCGTAAGATCCAGCGCTTCCTGTCACAGCCTTTCTTCGTCGCGGAAGTATTTACCGGTGCCCCCGGCAAGTATGTGTCACTGAAAGACAATCTGGCTGCATTTAAATCTATTCTGGATGGTGAGCACGACGACCTTCCCGAGCAGGCGTTCTACATGGTTGGCGGTATCGACGAAGTTGTCGAGAAAGCCAAGAACATGCAGTAGCCGCAGCAGGATCCTGGATTATGTCTATGACCATGCATGTTGATATCGTTAGCGCCGAAATCGAGATTTTCTCGGGCACGATCACCGAGCTTTACGCGCCTGCAGAAATGGGTGAAGTCGGCATTATGCCCCGGCACGCACCTTTGCTGGCAAAAATGAAGCCGGGCGAAGTGCGCGTGGTCGACCAGCACGGCGAAACACAGTCGTTTTATGTGAATGGCGGCATACTTGAAGTTCAGCCCCACGTGGTCACTGTGCTTTCTGATACCGCGATACGTGCGCACGATCTCGACGAGACAGCCGCACTGGCAGCCAAGGCGAGAGCAGAGGCAGCCATGGCAGACAAGAAAACCGAATACGATTATGCGCGTGCCAAGGCAGAGCTGGTTGAAGCGGTGGCACAGATTGAAACTATCAAGAAACTCAGGAAGAGAAAATAGCTTACTGTTCTGTAACAAGTCAGCGAATCAGCTAAACTAAGAAGGTCAGTTTTTACTGGCCTTTTTTAATTCATAAGAAATAAGATTATAAGCCGTGAACCTATCAGTCATCATCCTCGCCGCCGGCCAGGGCACCAGAATGAAATCATCACTGCCAAAAGTGATGCACCGTATCGCCGGCATGCCCATGCTGGAACACGTCTACCAGCGCAGCCTGGAACTGGGCGCGGATGATATCCATATTGTCTATGGCCACGGTGGTGAACACCTGCACGAGTACTGCTCAGAGTTTAAAGTCGACTGGGTGTTACAGGACGAGCAGCTGGGCACGGCGCATGCGGTCGAGCAGGCCAGCCCGAAAATAAAGGATGATGCCATCGCGCTGGTACTGTACGGTGATGTGCCGCTGATCAAATCTGAAACCCTGAAAAACCTGATCGCAAAAGCTTGTGATAACAATATT
>JAPHSZ010000003.1 GCA_026196545.1 Gammaproteobacteria bacterium | reverse complement strand
GTGACATCAGGTACAGCGAAGCAATCACGCGTGATGCCAGGTAGACGATAAACACGCCCGTCAGCGCTGCGGGCGTCTGCTTGAAGGTAAACAACATCACCAGCGCCAGTGCCACTACGATCACCAGTTCAAGCAACAGTGACAGCGTCCAGATCAGCACCTGCTCCAGCGGTGCATACGCCAGCAATAGCAGGCCGAATCCAAAACCCATAACCACGGCCAACTGAACATAACCCAGCAACTTGCCCAGATAATAACTACTGCGCCTGATCGACATCGCCAGAATCATTTCCAGGGTTTTATCCTGCAGCTCACGCAGACTGCTTGAAACCACGAACAGGGCGACCAGCAAAACCGCACTCAGCCTGAGAAACACAGCCAGGATAGCCAGCTGCGTTGCCCTGTGTTCAGCAATAGCAAGATCACCGACAAACTCAACCAGTACAAAGCCGATCACCATCATCAGAACAGATAACCACAACAATCGATTACGCATTGATTCAATTATGGTAAATTTCGATATTGTCAGCACCTGAGAAAACATGGATCTGCGTCCTATGATATTTTTTAATAAGCAAGCCTTAGCGTCATTGTAGGCAAATCACGATGCCTTTGCTATCTGACAATCGTTTTTCAGGCTATGAGCACCAGTTGCTGGGGCTGATGCTATTCAGTCTGCTGATGGCAATTTTTATTGGTTCTGAAAACAATCTCTCTCTCAGTTTCTTGATCACCCACTTTGGGCTGTTTCTACTGTGGCAACCCATTTTGAAACGCGAGCAAAGTTTTAGTGGAATTAACCTTATCCTGCTGACTGGTTTTGTACTTGCCTTCATCATCTGGTTTAACCTCTGGATTAGCGCCTTCTGGATGCTGCTATTACTCAGCCTGCTTACCGGACGAATATTTGCCCGTGGCATTGGCCGCGCTGCTTACGGCCTGGCCGTTATCATTATTTTTCTGGAACTGGTTTTAATTATTAACCCGAAGTTGTTTGGTTTATCCGGAATATCAAAATCCCTGAGCATGATCAGCGAGCTGGTCCTGCTTGGATTACCGTTGCTGCTGGTTTTCATACCATCAAGAAAAATACAGCCTTCACATATCGATTTTCTTCGAGGTTTTATTGTCGTTATTCTTACCCTGTTTTTATGTATGGGCAGCGCACTAACCGCCTTTTCCTCCAGCACACCCTATTTACAGTCACTGGTCATTACCATTTTCATAGCAGCATTATTTCTTTTCTCTACGGCTGTTCTATGGTCACCACGCGCTGGCTTCTCCGGCTTTGCACAACTCTGGGAAAAATATCTGCTCAACATTGGCGGCCCATTTGAAGAATGGATTTCCAGACTTGCTGCCATTGAAGCCAACACCAGCATCAGGCCAGAACAGTTTCTCAAAACCAGTATTCAACATCTAATTTCCCGATCCTGGGTGTGTGGCATACTCTGGCAGGAAGGCGAACACGAACAAATCTCAGGAAAACAGAGCTCTCACTTCACAAATTATATTGATGATGAAATAAAAATAACCCTATATGCCTATAACCCTATCGGCCCCGCCCTGATACTGCACACTAAATTATTATTGGGTGTTTTAATTTTTTACTACAAGGCAAAAAAACAGGAACAGCAACTGATCAAACAGGCGCACCTTCGCGCCATTTACGAAACCGGTGCCAAGCTGACACACGATGTAAAAAATATTTTGCAGTCAACCCAAACCATGACCCAAATCGTGCTCGATGACGACACCCGGCTTGAAGACGTACAAAGTATTTTACAGCAACAGCTACCACTTTTAACGCAACGCCTGAAAACAACAATAGATAAACTCTCAGATCCACAACGGGAGCAGTCTAAGACTGCCACCATATCAAGCTGGTGGAACCACCTCAAGACACGCTACAACCGGCGCAATATTGACTTCTTTGACAGCATAGATTGTGACTTTGATATCCCCGTTGATATTTACGACAGCATCATCGAAAACCTGCTGGACAACGCTCGCAGCAAACGCATTCTGGAACCCAATTTAGAAATCGTAGTGCGACTGGAATGCCATAATAACAGCGCAAGACTCACCGTCTGCGACACCGGCAAGGCCATAGAAGAACAACTGGCCACCGAATTATTTACAGCACCAATCAATTCAGAAGATGGGCTTGGAATTGGTTTGTATCAATGTCAGCAACAGGCTAAACATTATGGTTTGGAGCTGGAGTTGTATGAGAATGTTGGTGGGCGGGTTTGTTTTGGGTTGGAGCATGGGGCTCCTTAACTACCATTAAGGAAGATTACCCGCTTCTATCATTCTAGAATAGAGAATGTAAGGTGATACCCATACAATTAGATCATCGAACTTGCCTGCACTTGAATCTATACTACTATAATCTTTTTTAACAAAAATCTGGTTGTTACCAACTGTATAAGCAATGTTTTCACCTGCCGTATTAGCAGCCACAACAAGCTCACCTGAATTCTCTTCCTGGTCTGACGTAGCCGCCACTGCAGTCACAAATTCATTACCATCCTCACCTAAGGATAATAAAATAAATGGGATATTATTAGCTATTGTAGTAGATCCAACACATCCTGTACCTGAGGTACTGCTCCCATCACAAATGAAATAATCTGGATCCAGGGAAATCATTGTAGTTATTTTCATTCCATCAGTCGTTGTAAATGAATCACCATCAGAATTCGTAACACTATATCTAATTGGGTTACCCCACGTATCCAGCAATAAATTATCACGGTTATACGAACCCTCTAAACCTAACGTTCTACCAGGTACAAAACCGTGCTCCCAGACACATGCACCATCATCTGGATTAGAATCACCATCACTGGTTGTCGTAGCAGGACAGGGCAGTCTCTTATTTGCTGCAGCAAAACCTAAGATTGCATCTTTAATCTCTTCCATCTGTTGTTGGGTATTTGCCCTCTTTGTCGTTTCTATCCTGGAAGATAATGTACCGATGAATCCACCCAATAAAACACCGATAATCACTAATACTATTGCCAGCTCTACTAAAGTAAAACCATGTTGATGATTAAATGGTTTATTAATAATCATATGCACTCTATTACTGTCAATGGTTCAGATTCATTAATAGATGGCGTCGACGGGTCATCAACTGGCTTATCCTGTATACAATACATAATGTCATTTTTTGTATCTGTCTGGGGATCTGTATACACATAGGTTCTATCACCTGTCTGATTTGCAATGTTTGCCTCGTCATTAAACACCGCGCCCTTATCATCTTCTAAATAATCAGATACCACTGATTTATCACTTCTTGATACTCCTCCAAGTCTACTACCACTAAAAATTACAGCGCCCGCATATTCTGCCGTATTAACTTTGATGCATGCACCAGATCCAGCACAATTATTTTCTCCAGTATTCGCCGGTTCATATCCTTTAGATAGTATGTAAAAAAAATGATCCTTCCAATTGTTCCACAACTTGCGATACTCAGTATCATTTACCAAATCAGCAGTTACGCCAGCGCCAGCTAATGCCAGAGAATTACAATTAGCCATATCAAACAAAGTATCTGTAGTTAGTGCAGCTGCATTGATTGCATCATTTGAATTAGTAATGTCAAAAGGAAATCTTCCTGAATAACCATTGCTAGCATTATTGTCATCCTGATACTTTGTATTATCTCGATAATCATTACCGCTCAGATCTGTTATAACTGGCCAGGGTAAGCGACGACTAGTATTGTCTGCAAAATTGGCATACTCCGCCAAACACATCGCCAACGCCTGAGTAAGGTTCTCCATTTTTTGCGTAAAGTCAGAGCGACTGAGAATTGGATTCCAGATCTCATCTCGAGTAATAGTGACAAATACATCATTATAGGGTGTGGCTTCTGTCGAAGAAGTTGCTGTGGCATGGATAAACTTGTCATCTTGATCGTCGACTCCGGCTAATGCACCATTATCAATAACACCATTTCCTTCAAGATACTCAGAATAATTTAAATAATCTTTACCACAAAAAGAAGCGTTATCAAATGTTCGTGATTGTCCTGTTAATGCATCACCCGGCGCAACTATCAGCGCTACTAGTTTATCTTCTGGATTGACTCCTACTATAACTGTCCCAGTATCATCTGCCACCTGCAACATGCCATAACTATCTTCATTTATCATGCCTGAATACGGTGAATTTTTATAACTGCCACTTACAACATAGCGAAGGCAGCTCCCGCTGTTATCACTTAATATTTCTGTTTCAAGACTCGCCCATGGATAATAACCAATAGTATTTTGCTTTTTATTGCCGCAACTCCCATCACTACCTCCTTCAGGAGAACCACTTCTATCTGGACAAGGTAAATATCCCATTTCACCTTCGCCACCACCTTGGTCCATATGAGTTAGGACGTGAGCCATTAAGGCAGTTTTGGCTTTTTTTAGAGCCATTTGGGTTTGCATTTTTTGATCCGTCTTTACATTATTTATCGAAAGCCCCGATATGAAATAGGTAGAAGAGACCAAAATAATAATAATCACTAGCACCAACAAAGCCAACCCTTTCTGCTTAGCTGGCGATTTGAATGACTTACGATTTTGCATAACGAGGTGACTACTTTAGTAGCCTAATCCCCAACCCCAACAACCCCAGCCTCTTCCGACCAGGTCTCACCAGGCTTGAGATATATTCTTTCACCATCAACCATGACGGGTACTTTGTTTTTTGAATTAATTGCATTTGAATAAACTTTAACGCCATCAACAGTCGAGTTTTCCATGGTGCTTTTGCCGTTTATCCAGACTACGCTTTTTCCTTTGCTGCGCTTGACTACACCATTGATCTGAACGCTGGCTGGCCCGACTATTACCTGCTCTTCAGTTTTATCGCTTGCTCTTTTATTGCTGTCTATTTCCTGTCTTTCCTGCTGGCTGGTGAACAGGGTACGCAAAGATTTTTCATCGTACTCTTTTGCTATTGCCTGACCGGCTAGCACGGCCATTATCATAAGAAATATATTTATTCTCGTAATCATGTCAGGACTTTCCATCATTCTCGGCAGACTTAAAGGTGTACCAGCCCAGTTCACAGTGCGCGCTCATGTTTTCATTACCCGCTTTCGATGTCTTTACTGATTTTTCCAAATTGCACTGGTCTACAACAAACAGGCCCTTTGCATTGTCTTCGAGCGTATTCAGTATTGCGAACAGGTCGCCTTCATGTGCCATTTTCATATCCAGCACCATGTCACTTCTATATATCTTCAGGCCCTGTGCTTTATGCTGGCCGGTTTTGTCTTCTACCAGCTGCTGGCTACTCAAATCATATTTTACTGATGGCATGTTCCTGGCGTTGGTGATAGCCTGTATGTTTTCCAGCCAGTCAAGGCGGTCTTCTTCACCGACGATATTATTTTTTACCAGCTCAAGATAACGGTTTTCATATTGATCGATAATTTTATTGCTTTGCCTCGAGCCATCTATTTTATTTTTCCATATTCTCATAGCCCTCTTTTCTGACTGGCGTCCATCATAGGCATGATCCATATAGGAACCTGAAATAGCAATAATGGCTGACGAAAAGATCAGTACCAGTATAAAAAGAATAAGTGGGCCTTTTATTAATGGGTGAATGCGCAATTTTTTATTCATGAGTTGCTCCCCTCATCACCACTTTCAATAAGAACTTGCCACCACTTTCCTTCCTGATCTTAATTGCACTCACCCCAGTTTCATCTGTGAAGGCCCTTTCTGACCTCACCTCAACAGGCATTTCCAGTGCCTCCACCAGCTCAATTCTTTCGCTTTTGCGTAGCGCAGTAATAATTTTATTTACCTGCGCCACTGAACCACGGTAATTTTTGTCTGAAATATTTATTCGTCCATGAACAAGGCCAACATGCCTAACCGGGTCTTCACTGGTAACATCGGGCTTTTCTTCACTTACCTGCTGAGCATCACCCATGTCCTTGTATTGCTGGAGCTTCCACTCTATCTTGTCCAGCTGGGTATCACCCAGTCCAGATTGTGTCAGCACCTCGCTCAAACCAATCATAAAATCCAGGGGTGATGTTTTTCCGTTCTGGTAGATTCTGTCTGCCATATCGACAGCGGCATTCATCGAACGCGCGTGCTCAAATACAGTTTCGTATTCTTCAAAGCGCTTCTTATATATTCTCTTGTATTCTTCTGCCTGTTGACCCAGCAGCTCTATCGAGCGCTTATGTTCAATCGCACTGGAAAAATTAGATTCTGTAATAAGAAGAGCGGACACTAACATGACTATACTGGCTGCCTTTAGTGCTTTAGAAGCCACGACATAATAATACTGGCTATACTCTCTTGCCTCGCCATAATGTGCATCGAATGCAAGCTGCCTGGAACACAGCCAGGTAAACAGACCATCTGAGAATACTCCCGACAGGCCTTTAATGCCTGCTTTGGACTGCATTTCTGTGAGATTATGTATTTTTATACTATGTAAGGCATCAGTTTTGAATTCGTTTTGTAATGATTCAAGCTGCTGTTCAGAGCCCATGATATGTATGTGCACAATCTCATTTAACCCAATCAATCGTTGATTGCGCAAAAAGGAAACTGTTCTTTCTACTTCTGGCCGGGCAAGTACTCCTATGTTGCTAGTATCCTTTGCATCCTGATTGATAACAGACTGGCGACTTGAGAGCATTTTCCCGTCCCTGAAAAATGTTTGCCGCAAATTGCTGCTTACCTGCTGACTGACTAATAATACAGCGCCTTTCTTTTCACCAATCATTGGCAGCAGGTTCCTGCTAAGCAGCGGCAGTGTCCATACTCCAGTTAGCGGTATACGGCATTCATCAATAATATTTTTCCATATATCAATTAGGCCGGGGTTGGTCACACCACCAATCAATACACGGTTATCGCGCCTTCCCGTTTTTTCCCGGTCTATTACCTCTGAATAAACATATTGCCCGCTGGAGCGATAATAACGATCCTGCAGCCGTTCAATTACAGCTTTCCTGTCCTTGCCGTAAACGTGTGGTGCAGACTCTGTCCTGAAATCTTCTTCAATAACATCAATCAGTAATCTGGCCGGCAACTTTGCAGACGTTTCCAGATACAGTTTGAATTTATTCAGGCCCTCTGGATCTGGTTCAAATGAACAGGCACCACAAAACTGCTTACGGTTCCAGTGAAAAACCGTTAGTCGATGTCCTGAAAAATAAAAAACTCTATTCACTGGTATCAGTCATCCTTATCAAATTTTAATGTTAGCAACTGCATCATAAACTGGCCCGAGCACAGACAACATAATCCATCCCATAATTAATCCAAGTATTATTGTTAATGCCGGCATCATTGCCGGCTCAATTTTATCAATTGACTCCCTGACTTCACGATTATAAAAATAACTCACGTTGAGCAGGGCATCATCCATCGCGCCTGTGTCTTCACCAATTCTAATCATGCGCACAATCATTGATGGAAACACGCCGGTTGCTTCAAAACTTTCACTGATCTGCATGCCTTCAGAAATTCTGTTTCTTGCTCCTTTGATCGATTCTTCCAGCATCAGGTTATTCATTATGCCTTCGGAAATTTCCAGTGCATTAAGCACTGTAATGCCCGAGCCGTACATCATGGCAAAATAATTGGCAAATCGTGCCATTTTTATTTTCAGCATCAATGGGCCAAATAACCACAGCTTCAATTTCATGCGATCGATAAAAAGCTGAATCCTGGGGTTGTTCATGGCCAGAAATTTAATTGATCCATATAGAGCAAATGGTGTCACAAATATTATGTACCAGTAATCTATAAACGCCTGTGACACTGACATAAGCACTTTTGTATGTGTTGGTATTTCTGAGCCTATATTTTTAATAAAGGGCAATAACTGCGGCATCAGGTACATCATCAGGAAACTAACTACACCTAATACAACAGCACTGACTATCATCGGGTAGATCATTATCTTTCTGCTGTGCGCTGCCAGCTCATCCTGCCAGCGTAGTGTCTCGGCAATTTCCCTGAGCACCTTTGTTAACAATCCAGTCTCTTCACCAACTCTAACCAATGTAATGTAGACATCATCAAAAATGTGTTTATGCTCAGCCAGGGCCAGCGACAGCGTCTTACCGCCTTCAATATCATCAATGATGGTCTGTAATACATCTGTAAAGTGACTGTAGTCCATGCTGTCACGAATATCGCGCAAACAGTCAAGCAGGGGCACACCCGCTTTTAACAACTGCTCAATATGAAAGGTAAAATTAATCAGCTCTCTTCTGGCAATCGTCTTTCTTCTAAATAGAGCACCCGACGCACTGACTTTCTCATCATAACTCAACAGGTCAAAGCCCATGCTATTCAGGCGTTTCTCAAGCTCCATCGGGTTACTGGCGATCATACTATCACCGCGTATCTTGCCTGCCTCATCGATTGTCCTGAATTTATAATCCGGCATGATCTACCCGACCTATTTAAGCCGCTGGGTCATATCAATTACGCGGGACACTTCCGGCAATGATGTTCGACCTTCAATTACAATTCGAATGGCATCGTCTGCCAGCGTTTTATAGCCTGAACGACTCGCACACTCCTTCAGCTCACCTAGCGTTGCTCTCTTTGCAATTAGCTCATCAAGTTCATCTTCAATAGTTAGCGCTTCAAGGACTGAAATACGACCTCGGTAACCCGTATTATCACATTGCTCACAGCCCACGGGATTATAAATTCTTATTGGCTCATTAACTTTCAATAATTTACTATCAATAACATCTGACATTACCTCTTTTTTGCAATGCGGGCATAGCAACCTGATTAAACGTTGGCTAATAATACCGATAATATTTCCGGTCATAATATCGGGTAGCACACCAATGTCGAGCAACCTTGGAATGGCACCAATGGCTGAATTGGTATGCAGGGTAGTTAATACCTGATGTCCGGTCATGGCTGCCCTGAATGCCATTTCTGCGGTATCCTCATCACGCACTTCACCAACAAGAATAATATCCGGGTCCTGGCGCATCATTGAGCGTATACCATTAGCAAAATCCATTCTTGCCACTTCATTAATTGATGTCTGCCGAATCATATCAACGGGATATTCAACCGGATCCTCCAGCGTCATAATATTGACTTCTTCTGACTTCACATAATTCAGCATTGAATAAAGCGTTGTCGTTTTACCACTACCAGTTGGCCCTGTTACCAGTATGATTCCTTCAGGACGGGCCATCATAATTTTCAGGCTATTTAAGGTCTCCTCATACAGTCCAAGTTCTTCTAACGGCACAATGCCCTTGGCTCGATCAAGCACACGCAGAACAATATTTTCACCGTGCGTGGTAGGCTGTGACGAAACGCGAAAGTCAACACGGTGGCCCTGCACTTGTAAACTAAGGCGTCCATCCTGTGGAATTCTTGTCTCAGCAATATTCATCGAAGACATTACTTTTAATCGAACAACAATGGCTGACCAGTAATCTTTGTGCAAACTACGAATTTGCCTTAGCACTCCATCTATGCGATAGCGCAAACGCAAAAAACCTTCCTCTGGTTCAAAGTGAATGTCTGAAGCGTCACGCTTTACGGCATCGGCCAGAATCGCATCCACCAGTCTGACCAGTGGCTGACTGTATTCATCTTCAACAGCATCGAGACTCTTATAATCAATTTCGCCTGTTTCGATTTCGTGCAGGATGCCATCAACCGAAAGCTCATAACCATAAAACTGGTCAATGGCTCTCTTGATTTCACCTTCACCGGAAACAAAAGGTGTGATTTCAACCTTACGTCCAACCAGCGCATGAACCCGATCAAGCACCTGTAAGTCAGATGCATTTTTCATCGCCAGTCTCAGATGCGATGTTTCCGGATTAAAACTAACCGGAACTATGACATATCTTTCGGCAATTTCTTTTGCAATTAATTCGAGCGCTAACGCGTCGGGTATTACTGTGGTTAAATCAATGCTGCTTATACCCAGAACCTGGCCAAGCACATCACGCATAACGGATTCTGAAACAAAGCCTAGCGAAACAAGAATCTCACCGATCAGGCGGCCATCTTTTTTCTGCTCGGTTAACGCAATTTCGACCTGGTCAACCGTAGCCAGTCCTTTTTCAACAAGCTGTTCGCCAAGTAATTTTTTCTGCTTTCTTTCTGCCACGTTATAAACTTCTATCTAGCTGAAATTGTTTTTATTCGTTGTTCAACATCAGACTTTGAAAAACTGATATTTTGATTACTGGTGAGAGCCAGGCTTTCTTTGTAAAAGCGCAAAGCCTGTTTTGCTTTTCCCAGCTGGTCTAAACTAACCGCAAGATTATAAGCATAATCTGCATTTTCATTATTAGCCTGCCAGGCCTTGAAATACTCTGATTGAGCCTCTGGCCATTTTCCCTTTCTTGCATAATAATTGCCCAGCGCAAAATTTAGATGGCTAGCTGAGGGTTGCTGCTGCAACAAAAATTTAAGCCTGCTTTCTTCTGTAGAGCCTGATGATAATTCATTCAGGTTTGTCATCGCCGCTACCGCTACCTGATCTCGCGGATTTAGTTTTAACAACAGCCGGTAACTACTTTTGGCTTTTTCATAATCAGCATTTTTAATCGCAATCGCCGCCATGCCCAGCAGGGCATCGCGATTTCGCGGTTCTCGATTTAGCACTCTTTGATATATAGTATTTGCGGCTGCATAATCAGCCCTGTTATACGCCTGCCATGCATCTAATAACAATGCACTTATCGGGTCTTTAATTTTTGTTTGCTTAACCGAAAAATCTTTTTTCACTCTAGCAACAGACTTTACTGTGTTAGCAGCCGGTCTGGAATCTGTCTTTTGCTTTAGCTCCGGTGGCTGCATCGATTGCTCAACCTCTTCTGCCTTTGGCACCGCAGCCACTACCACTGAACTACGCCGCTTAACCGGTTCAGCCGTGACCGCTCGCATCGCCAGTTTATGCTTTCGCTCCAGTGCATCAACTTCTTCAACCATGCCCAAATAATAATAAGTACCCGCCAGCATAAGAATAATAATGGCCGTCGATACCAGGCTGCCCCAGATAATCTTTTGCCTGTGACGGTATTTTTTGTTTGTTTTATAAACTAATAATTGCAGTGCTTCATCAGAGACTGTTGAGGTCGTTGCTGAGCTTTTTTCCAGCTCCATTGGTGCAAGCTGTGGTTCAGGCACATCCAGCTCCGGCTGCGCTACTTCTTCCTGCTCGGAGGCGTCCTCATCCAGAACCAGCTCTAGTCCATTATCTGCCTCTTCAATTTCAGCTTCATTGTTATGATCAGCATCCGACAGCTGCTCTATAGATAGCTCATCTTCAGGGTCGTCCTGCACTGATCCAGATGCGCTATCTTCCGCATCTGCAGTTTCGGCTTCGCGTGCTTTCAGCTTTTCCTGTTCGGCCTTTTTTAACGCATCAAGTAACAGGCTCATGACAACCTCATACTACTCAGACTTAACTGGGGTAGCATCAAAATCTTCCATCAGATATTTTCGATATTCTCTTAAGTCTCCATCAAGACTGGCATCGTGCACGACCACAGGGCGAATAAAAATCACCAGTTCGGACTTCACATATTCATCATCCTGATAGGAAAACAATGCACCAATAAACGGAATGCTCGAAAGGATGGGCACACCACTTTGTTGTTTGTTGATCTGGTCCTGCATCAGGCCACCAATCACAGCAGTATCACCATTGTTTACTTTTAATACGGATTCGATTTCACGTACCTGAATAATTGGCACTTCATTTTCCACATCCACCAGATCAGGATTGGGATCGACCGCCCTTCCAACTATACGAGAGATGGTTGGGCGCACATGCAAGGTCACCACATCATTCTTATCAATAAAAGGCATAACCGACATGACAAAACCAATGGGAACAGTATTTATTGTTGTGGTAATTGATCCCTGATATAAAACATTATCGATGACCTGTCCTTTTTCAACCTCAATTGAAAAATAAACTTCATTATCCACAACCTTTAACATCGCTGTTTGATTATTCAATGCCATTACCTTCGGACTGGACAAAACTTTGACATCACCAAATGTCTCCAGTGCCTTTAGTGTGGCTGACAAATTATCACCTGAGCTATTTGTATCACTCGCGCTTATCTGGAAGAACGGCGTCGTGCCCAGGTTGCCACCGAGTAAATTCTGGCTAATCTGATCTATGTCACCAAGGGAGTCTGTTTTCACCATCGACCAGTCAATGCCTGCCTGATAATGATCACTCAATGTCACCTCAGCAATGGTTGCCTCAATCATCACCTGGCGTTGCGCACTGCCAAGCACCCGATCCAGTAATTGCTGAATTTGTTTGTGCTGCCTGTAGGTTGCACGCACCCCGACAATACCCGTTTCACGATTAACAAGTATGTTGACGCTGGTTTCCTGAATTTTATCTGTTACCTTTACTTCCTCGCCAAGCACATTGGCTATATTAACTATCAGGGTTTTCCAGAATTCGTTATTAGACTTGTTTTCAACTACGGAACTTGAATTGTTCCCGCCACTGCTGCCGCCTTTAGCCTCACCTGAGCCAGTCGAGCTAATTTCAGTTGCAACTTCAACGCTACCTTCACTCAAACGAGACATATTCAGATAATTCACATCGTATAACTGCAAATAAGGCTTATCCGCGCGAACGTGCAGGTTTTTATCTTCAAGCGTGTAATTGATAGCAGACTGGCGTGACAGGCGTTCCAGAATCTGCGGCAGGGTCTGGTCGATCGCGTTCATCGTGACCTTGCCTTCAATATCGTTATCAATATCAAGATTTAATTTGGCATCTCTTGCCATTGAAAATAGCAGCTCACGCACCGGCACCTGATTTACGATCACGGTATAGGTTTCAAGATCCGGGCGTTGTTCAGGTTCGGGCAATATGGGGGCATCGATAACCGGGGCAGGAATCATATCAGCGGGCGCAATATCCTGACCCAGATGTCCTTCCGACATTTTCGGAGGACTACTCGCACCACAGGCTGCGACCATAAAACATAGCACCAATATCTGGCCATTTTTAATAATTTTTTTCATTTAACCACCCATGTATTTTCATTGAACTCTTTTCCCTGAATTCGCCCTATTCAATAATTAGTTATTACGCGCTAAATCTTTTCGTAACGCACTGATGCGCCGCAAAAAAGGCTGGCTTTGTTTCAGTGAATCCGGCAGCCCGTCAAGCATAGTTTGCGCATCCTGATAGGTAGCAAAGTCACCATAAAGCACGCTATACATATCAACACCATCAATTACTGTTTCATAGATGTAAACTCGATCTAAATCAAGCTTTCCAGTGTCTTCACGCAGAAACCTCTTCACACCCTCTTCATCGGCAATGTGTGTTACGAACAATTGTATGCTGTAGTGGTTATCAGAGGCGGTTGCAAACCACTTCTCTGTCTCAGATATCCTTGCTTGCAGTGAACTGCTTATTATTACTTGCTCAGGTTCAACTATATCAACTGGCGGACTGTCATTAACCTTGATGTTTGTGCTGTTTTGCTTGCCTACCGCCGGTTTAGTTTCATCCAGCCTGGCAATTATTGTACCCAGCCAAACAGCGGCCAATAAAGCCGCTATAACTACAGCAATTAGTATCCATAAACGCGTATTGTGTTTCTTTTTAAAATCGCTATCGATGGCCCCCGCGTGTACGTGCTTTACCGTAACCTCATGGCCGCCCTCAGAAAACGAGGCCATCAAGGCCTTGTCGGCCAGGATATTAATTCGTCGCGTCAGACCGCCGGAATATTTTTCTATGGCATTTGCTGTTTTCCGGTTAAAAACATCCGGCCCACGATAACCAACATTACGCAGGCGAAAATTAAGGTAGGCCAGTGTGTCTTCAGGCGGAAACGGCTCCAGGTAAAAGCTGTGGGTAATTCGTTCTTTCAACTGACGGATCTGCACCTGGGCGAGTTTTTCATCCAGTTCTGGCTGGCCAAACAAAACCATCTGCAATAATTTATTATGCTCTGTTTCCAGATTGCTCAGCAAACGAACCTCTTCCAGTGTTTCAACCGGCATGCTCTGTGCCTCTTCAACAAACAGCACCACCTGCCTGTCGTCTGTGTGCTTCTTCAGCAAGTAGGCCTGTATTTGCTGCATTACATCCAGCTTGTTACTGCTGCTCTCAATTTCCAGCCCCAGCTCATGTGCAATGACGTGCAGGATGTTATCGGGCGACAGGCTAGGGTTTGCGATATACACAATATCAAGCATATCTTTCAGCCGAACTTCGAGCATCCTGCACAACATGGTCTTACCACTTCCAACTTCACCTACGACCTTGATGATACCTTCACCACTGGTTACGGCATACATTAAGGCCTCCAGTGCTGCACCTCGCTGGCTACCTTCAAAAAACAGGCTGGTGTCCGGTGTAATTTTGAATGGCGGTCTTTCCAGACCGAAATGTCCCTGATACATATCTACAGCTTTCCTAACTTCTGAACCCGGCTATACAACGTTGTTCGATTGACGTGTAAGGCATCCGCGGCCTTGCTGACTTTATTGTTATTTATTTCCAGCGCAATTCTGATACAGCGGCTTTCAACCCCATCCAATAAATCATCCAGCGAAAACTCACCTGACATCAATTGCTGCTTGATAAATTCATCGCTCAATATCTGGTTGTCTTCTGATAGCTCACTGGCTGACAGCTGTGTCTCCAGCTCATTTTCCAGGACGGCACGGCTAATCTGGCCACCCGGATATTTTGTACCCAGACGAATAACAATATTACGCAGCTCACGTACATTACCGGGAAACGCATAACTGGCCCATAGCATTCTGGCTTCATCATCCAGCTCAAATGCCATAATAGAATCAGCATAGGTTGATAAAAAGTGATCCAGCAGAAGGAAGCTGTCACCACTGCGGTCTCGCAACGGTGGCATATTCACATTGAGAATACTCAAGCGGTGATAAAGATCGGCCCTGAAATTTCCCTCTGCAACCTCATCCCTTAAAACTTTATTAGTAGCTGCAACAATGCGCGCTTTGGACGTCAGCTGCTGGGTATCACCGACACGATAAAACTCGCCACTCTCGATGACACGCAGCAATTTCCCCTGTAGGGAAAGCGGTAATTCACCAATCTCATCTAACAGCAATGTGCCATTGCCCGCCTCAATGAAAAAGCCCTTATGCTCCTGATTTGCGCCTGTAAACGCACCCTTGCGATGCCCAAACAGCTGCGCTTCCAGTAACTCAGGCGCTATCGCCGCGCAGTTAATCGCCATAAAAGGTTCGGTCCGGCGTAGGCTCTGCTCATGCACGGCCCGTGCAATCATTTCCTTGCCCGTGCCTGATTCTCCCTGAATCAGCAATGGAAAGGGTGAATCGGCAAACTGCTGAATTTGCTGCCTGACAACTTCCATCGAATCGCTTTGACCAATAATGGAATGGTCTTTCTGGATGGCACGTTGTTGTTCAACTTCCTGTAGACGCAACTGGTGGTCAAGCCGAGTTAGCAATAATTGAGGGTCAGCCGGCTTGGCAATAAAATCTACGGCACCGATTGTCAACGCATGCTGAATATTGACGTCTGCATCCTGGCCCGATAACACCAGAATTTTCATGTCGCCTGATTGCGCTAATAATTCCCTGATCAGGCCAAAGCCTTCATCAGGTTTATGTGGGTGAGGTGGCAGGCCAAGATCAATCAGCGCAATGGCTGGCAGGGTATCCATCTCAGCCAATAGCTCAATGGCCCTGTTTCTCGAATCAGCAACGATAACCTGGTAATGTTTCCGCAGCAAAAAGCCCAGGCTTTCAATGATCAATGGATCATCATCAACCAGCAGAATAACAGCCTGATGCTTCTGGTCATGCCCAGTTTTTATTTCTGAATTCAATCCCTGTTTACTCATTTATTTAACCCATTTCTCACTAAACCAACCCTACATTTAATATATAGCAAAAACTCTTCCTAAAAGGGTGAGCAGCATCAAACTAAATACCATTAAACCCTACTCTCGATTAAACTAATCAACATGTTTAATATTGTTTTATACCAGCCGGAAATTCCACCCAACACGGGCAACATCATTCGATTATGCGCCAACACAGGCTGTTATTTGCATCTTATTGAACCACTGGGCTTTGAACTCGACGATAAAAGACTCCGTCGTGCCGGCCTCGATTACCATGAATGGGCGGATGTACAAAGTTACCCATCATTACAGGCATACACATCAATTCTGACCGGTTCCGGTTCAATCTACGCCATATCAACCCGCGGCAGCCAATATTACAATGACATTCGATTTACACCCGGCGATTCCCTGGTCTTTGGCCCTGAAACACGCGGCCTGCCCCAAAACTACCTGGACAGTCTGCCTGCAGGAAATGTTCTTCGATTACCCATGCTTAAAAACAGCCGCAGCCTGAATTTATCCAACACCGCGGCGATTGTTGTTTACGAAGCCTTGCGACAAACCGGCTTTAAAGGACTAAGTTAATGCAACAAAGCTAGTGCAACTCGGCAACCGGCTTTCTTGCCAGCAAATGCCTGACCGCTTCATGTGGATCAAGGCCTTCATACAGCACCTTGTACACCTGCTCGATAATTGGCAGCTCCACCTGGAATTTTTTTGCCAGATGCATCGCTTCCCGCGCCGTTCTGACGCCTTCTATTTCCTGGCCAATTTCTTCCTTAATTTCTTCCTTTGACAGGCCTTCTGCCAGTTTCAGGCCCATCCTGCGATTTCTTGACTGATTGTCTGTACAGGTCAGCACCAGGTCGCCCATACCCGCCAGACCCATAAAGGTTTCCCGGCTACCACCCATAGTGACACCCAGTCGCATCAGCTCCGCAAGGCCACGGGTAATCAACGCTGCTCGCGCATTGGCACCAAAGCCCAGTCCATCGGCAATTCCCGAGGCAATCGCCAGGACATTTTTTAACGCACCACCCAGCTCAACCCCCGTCATATCATCACTGGTATAAGCCCGAAAATTACCATGGTGCAAACAGTGGCTGATCTTATTCGCCAGTGATTCAGACTCCGATGCCACGGTAATCGCCGTAGGCATGCTCATCGCCACTTCCCTGGCAAAGGTCGGGCCGGAAATCACCGCAAGTTTTGAGCACTGCGGCAATTCTTCCTTAACAACCTGATGCAGTAATTTACCCGTACCCTCTTCGAGGCCCTTGCTCGCCCAGGTTACGGCAGTATCTTTATCGATTAAAGGTGACGCAATGGACAGAAAAGAACGAAAGGCATGACTGGGGATGGCGAGCAAAATCCAGCTGGCCGATTTCAGTGCCTGCTCGAGATCGGCCTGGATTTTTAAGCTGTCAGGAAAGGCAATATCAGGCAGAAACTGCTGATTAGAGCGCTGCTGCTGCAGGCGCGCCATATGGTCAGGTTCATTCCCCCAGAGGGTAACCTCGGAACCGGCATTCGCCATGTGTATGGCCAGCGCGGTTCCCCAGGATCCGGCCCCCAGCACAGTAACCGGGCCAGGTCCATCTTGATGGTCCTCAGTCATTGACTAATGGGCCGTATCCTGACTGGCTGCGGCAGCCTGTTGTTGCTGCATCTGCTGGGTATATAAAGCATTAAAATTGACCGGGTTTAATATTAATGGAGGAAATCCACCTTTATTAACAAAATCGGCCACCGCTTCCCTGGCAAATGGGAATAACGCCTCCGGACAATAAGCACCCAGCATGCCATCAAGATTTTCTTTTGGAAAACCCGACAGGGTAAACAGGCCAGCCTGCTTCACTTCGACAAGAAAGGCCGTTTTTTCAGCCTGCTTCGCCGTAATTGTGAGATTCAATACAACTTCATAAACATCCTCTCCGATTGCCTGATGGCTGCTATTAAGCTGGACGTTAATTTCTGGCTGCCAATCGCCATTGGCAAAAACAGCAGGCGAATTTGGTGATTCCAGTGAAACATCTTTAAGGTAAATTTTCTGAATGGCAAACTGTGGTTCCGCTGCCTGTTGATTCTCTTCTGTCATAACAATCCCACTCTGAATAGCGCTCGAAAACTCGGCACCAAATTAAAATTTATTTTTTTGTTATCGGTAATTTTGCTTCCAGCCAGGCATTGATACCGCCCGCAATATTATGCACATTGGTATAACCCGCCTGCATCAATAATCTACACGCCCTGCTGGAGGATGAACCACTATTGCAGTAGGCCAAAACAACGGTATCTTTGTTTTGTGCAAGCCCATCCAGTTTGTCTTTCAATGTGGATAACGGCAGGCTGGTGGCGCCTTTTATATGTCCATTGCCAAAGTCACCGCTCTCTCTGACATCGATAATCAATGCATCATCGTTGTTATTGATTAAACGAATCGCATTCATAGGCATAACATGAATAGACTTATTAGAGCGGAAATCAAGCTCTGACTTAACCAGCATCACCAGCACAGCCGCCAAAGCCATCCACAGGTAAGGATGGTTACCTACAAATTCAAACATCTGCTCCATAATATTTTATGCTTCTTATTCGCCCAATTTGGATACAGCGGTACAAAACACTTCCTGCATCATGCCAATCAGGCGCAAAGTACGTGTATCACCAACCCGATAAAATACCTTATTAGCCTCTTTTCTTGAAGCTAAAATCCCTTTATCACGTAAAATCGCCAGGTGCTGAGAAATATTGCTTTGCGAGGTACCCACTGCACTAACAATATCCTGTACACTCACTTCCTGATCTCCAAGCGTACAAAGTATTTTTAAACGAAGCGGGTGTGACATTGCTTTAAGTGAGCGCGAAGCGCGGTTAATATCCTCTTCACGCGTCATTAATAATTGATCATCTGAATTTACAGCCATGTGTTATCCCGATCTCTTTACCGATCTATCACTATATAATTAAAAACCAATACTGATAATACACATTTTTTATAAAAAAAGCACCGAGCATAATCATATAACATTATAAAAATAATCACTTAATTTAAAAAAAGGCTATTTTGTACCCAAAACTACCAATATATGCTGTGATCTTTCTGAAAAGGCTGTTTTTTTCCAGTCTTCTGACGGCATCATTCCTGCTGAATCAACCAGTTACAGCCTATGCCGAAGATGAGGCAGATCTGCCTGCCTACCAGCAAAAACTTGACCGCCTGCAACAGAGCATTCTTAAAATCCAGGCACACCTGAAGGATACCCGCAGCCATCGTGGGCATACGCTGACTGAACTTCAGAAACTTGAGAGCGAAATCAGCCGCAATGCCCGCGCACTCAAAAAGACAGAGAAAAAAATAAACACCATCACTAGCCACATTTCAGAGCTGAAAAAAAACCTGGATATCCTGTCAAAACGCCTAAAGAAACAGAAATTCATCCTCAGCGAGCAACTGCGAGCCGCCTATGCACTGGGCGCTCAGCAAAATATGAAAATGCTGTTAAATCAACAGGATCCGGCCGAAATGGGGCGGATACAGGCCTATTTTAATTATCTCAACAGGGCCAGAGAGGTCGAAATTCAGGAATTTATTAAATCCATAGAAAGCAAGCAACAGCAGGAACAGGAACTCTCCCAAAGCCTTATCACCCAGAAAGAGGCACTGGCAACCCGAAAAAGCCAGAAGCGCTCACTACAAAAGCAACGACTCAAACGCAACCAGTTGCTCACTCAGCTTAATAAAAAAATCGAGGATCAGGAACAAACCCTCACCGGGCTGGAGTCCAGCCGCAACAAAATCGAAGACTTACTACGCTCACTGGGGCAATTACTGGCCGATATTCCTTCTGCACCCGGTGACAGACTGCCATTCAAGCAGCGTAAGGGGCTGCTGCCCTGGCCCATTAAAGGCCCGTTTCTCGCACGTTACGGTCAAAGCCGAAACAAGGGTGACCTGAACTGGAATGGCGTTCTGATCGGCTCGCCTTATGGCACACCTGTACGCACCGTTAGCCATGGCCGTGTTGCTTTCTCTGACTGGTTACAGGGTTACGGTTTTATTATCATCATCGATCACGGTGACGGCTATATGAGCCTGTATGGCCACAACGAATCTCTGTTCAAACAGGCGGGCGACTGGGTCACGTCCGGCGAAGTCATCGCCACCACGGGTGACAGCGGTGGTCAGCCTCAGCCCGGACTTTACTTCGAAATTCGTGAATCAGGCAAACCCATAGATCCTTACTCGTGGTGTTCCAAAAAAGCCCAGCACCATGCATCCCGCTAATCGGCATATTATTATCGACTACAAATAATGAACCTATGGTCAATATTCACTCTAATGTTGTATAGTGTCACCCATCGTCAAGTACAATTCTGGATATATCCTGAACCTTGCATATAAATAATTGGCTTCCCATGCACGGAGTTTTTAATGACCAAACAATTTAAGACCGCACTGCTGTTAACCCTGGGTATTTTCATCGGTATTTCAGCCTCGGTAACCAGCAGCGTGCTCGCTACCAAAGAGCCCACTGGCGCAAACGGCCTGCCGCTCAACGAACTACGCAATCTTTCAGACATCTTTTCCCGCATCAAATCCGATTATGTTGAAGACGTTGAAGACAAGGTGTTGCTGGAAAATGCCATCAAGGGCATGTTATCCGGTCTCGATCCCCATTCAACCTATCTCAACCCGGATGAATATAAAGAATTAAAAATCGGCACCACCGGCCAGTTTGGCGGTCTTGGAATTCAGGTGGGCATGGAAGACGGCTTTGTCAAAGTCATTTCACCGATCGACGATACCCCTGCCTTCCGTGCGGGGGTAAAAGCCGGAGATCTGGTCATCAGGCTTGACGACAAGCCGGTTAAGGGCATGAGCCTGAACGATGCAGTGAAGGTCATGCGCGGCAACCCCGGTACCGACATTGAACTCACCATTGTCCGTGAAGGCGAAGACAAACCACTGCTCATCACAATCACGCGTGACATCATCAAGGTCGCCAGCGTTAAGAACCGTATGCTGGAACCCGGCTATGGTTATGTCCGCATCACCAATTTCCAGTCAAAAACACCCCGCGACCTGCTGAAAGCCATTAACTCCCTGAAAGAGGAATACAGTGATGAGCTCAAGGGCCTGGTATTAGATCTACGTAATAACCCGGGCGGCGTACTCAATGCCGCGGCCGATGTCTCTGATTTATTTATTGATCAAGGCAAACTGGTTTATACCGAAGGCCGCATTGAAAACTCAAAATATGAATTCAATGCCAAACCCGGTGATGTAATGAATAAAGCGCCCATTGTCGTTTTAATCAATGGTGGCTCCGCCTCAGCTTCTGAAATTGTCGCCGGTGCCCTGCAGGATCACCATCGCGCCGTCGTCATGGGCAGCAAATCGTTTGGTAAGGGTTCTGTGCAAACTATTCAGGAACTTCGCAGCGGTGGCGCAGTTAAAATTACCACTGCCCGCTACTTCACACCATCCGGGCGGTCCATACAGGGCGAAGGTATCGAGCCTGACATCGCTCTTGGCGACTTCAAGGTCACCGAGACTGAAACCCATGATGTAGGCAGGCTGAAGGAAGTGGACCTCAACAACCACATCGCTAATCCAGATAAAACCGACGAAGAAATCAAAAATGGTGACCGTGCCAAGGAAGAATCTGAAAAAGACAAAAAGGTTCTTGCCGCCGATGACTATCAGCTGCACGAGGCACTGGTGCTACTGAAGGGGCTTAGCATCCTTAACCGCAAAATGTAACCTTACTAAATGCTCGGCTATCAACCAAAATACGCTAAGCATTTTATATTTTTTATTTCATTGTTATGCGCCTGTACAGTGGCAGAAGCCGCGAAGCTTGCCAGTATCATCATCGATGATATTGGCAATAGCTACCAGCACGGCCAGACCGTCATCAACTTCCCGGCAGCCCTCACCCTGGCCATTCTTCCACAAACCGAATACGCCACCACACTGGCGACCCAGGCACATCACAACAATAAGGAAGTGATGCTGCATTTACCGCTGCAGTCCATTGAGCACCACAGGCCTACACCTGGTACACTCAAACTGCATATGACGCAGCAGCAATTCATCTACCAGCTAAAGGAAAATATCGCCTCTGTCCCTCACATTAGTGGCATCAACAACCACATGGGCAGCCTGCTAACCCAGCATCCCGGGCATATGGACTGGCTGATGAGTGAAGTTGCCAACCTTGATAACATCTATTTTGTCGACAGCCGAACCAGCACAAAATCACTCGTCACTGATTCCGCCACCAGCCATCAGGTTCCAAACCTGGTTCGAGATGTTTTTCTTGACCCCGACTTTAAACCGGAAACCATCCAGAAACAGTTTGACCAGTTTATCGAGATTACCAGAAAGAAAGGCCATGCCATTGCTATTGCGCACCCGCATCCTACGACGCTTGCCTTTCTGAAACAAAATCTCAGCAAACTAACCGAAAACGGCATTGAATTAGTGCCCGTTTCAAAATTGCTTGAATTACGAGGAGATGAAAACCATGTCACGTGCACTGGTACCACTTGCTCAGGGCTGTGAAGAGCTCGAAGCCATCACCATTACCGACCTGCTGGTCAGGGCCGGCATAGAGGTCACCACTGCCGGGCTTGATGATCAAACTGTCACGGCTTCTCGTGGCACTCGCCTTATTCCGGACACCAATATCGACAGCATAAAAAATGATCTGTTCGACCTGGTGGTCCTGCCCGGCGGCCTGCCCGGCGCAGATTATTTACGCGATGACCCGCGCATACAGTCACTTTTAAAAAATCATGCCCACAATCACAAACTCGTCGCCGCTATCTGCGCCGCACCACGGGCACTGGCTGCTGCCGGCCTTCTTGAGGGAAAGCAGGTCACCGGCTATCCCGGTTCGCTTAATGACTATCCACAGCTCAACGTACAATCGAGCGCTATCGAGATTGATGGCCAGATCATCACCTCACGCGGCCCCGGCACCGCCATGGACTTTGCCCTGACCCTAATTGAACAGCTTGAGGGCAGAACAAAACGTGATGAAATTGAGCAGCAACTGGTAAGATGACATCAACCTAAACACACAGCCATTCAACCAATAGTCATAACAGCACTCAATAACCTTAAATAGATCATGGTTTAAATATTTAGAATGCGTATATAATACTTGACCATACTACTAGGTTATTATTGCGGAGGGCAAAACAATGCAAGCAGAAGTTAATGGAAAAATCATTCAGCTCAGTGAAGCTGGCTGGTTAGAGAATCTTGATGAATGGAGCGAAGAACTCGCTATTGAAATATCAAAAAACGAAAAAATTGAAGAAATGACCCCGGAACACTGGGACATTATCAATGAAGCACGTGAATACTTTCTTGAAAATGGCTCTGTCTGTGAGCCACGTAATTTTTCAAAGATCATGAAGAAAAAATACGGTAAAGATCGCAGCGATCAGAAATATATCTACTCCCTGTTCCCAACAGGCCTGATCAAATGCGCCAACAAAATTGCCGGGCTACCACGTCCAAAAGGCTGTAGCTAGATATTATCGGGACAGGGATTGTCCTCTAATTACTATGCGCCTGTTCCTGTTACTGGCTTTATGCATAACGATAAGTTTGCCATTTGCTCTGGCCTACAGCCCGAAAGCAAAACACACCAATTTTCTTGATTATCGAGCCGGATCTGAAAGAAAACTGGCTTTTATTGCCTTTCTTAAACCTATTATTGAGAAAAAAAACCGGTCTGTTCTTGATGATCGCAGGAAACTAATTCGTCTCAGTAAAAAATCAAAATTAAATATTCGTGAACAGCGTTGGCTCAGACACATTGCACAGCGTTATAACAGTAAAAATTTTAATGCGCACGACGAAACGCACTGGTTCGCTTTACTCAATAAGATTGATCTAATTCCAGCTTCACTGGCACTGGCACAGGCGGCTAAAGAAAGCGGCTGGGGCACATCTCGTTTCACCCGCGAAGCCAATAATTATTTTGGTCAGTGGTGTTACACAACTGGTTGCGGCCTGGTGCCCAAAAACAGAGACCAGCACGCCAGTCATGAAGTGGCCAAATATGAATCTGCTGAAGAATCTGTGATTACTTATATCAACAACCTGAACACCAATCCTGCGTACAGAAATTTTCGCAAGATACGGGAACAGCTAAGAAAAGCCGGTCAGACAATCACAGGTTATCAACTCGCAATCGGGTTACAGCATTATTCTGAAACAGGCCAGCGCTACGTCAAAGAAGTGCAGGCTCTAATTCGCAACAACAAATTCGACGTAGCCAGCGTATCAGGCTGATAAATCAGGCCTGTTTGTGAATCCAGTCAGCGCCTAATGAGCCCTGCAAACTATCCAGGTAACTCTGGCTTTCCACCCACTCAGTCATTTCATCTGCTTTTTCCAGTCGACCCTGCAACTCTGCCCATTCACCAGTCTCATCTTCCGGAATCGCATCCATTTTCTGTTCAACATAATCGCGGTTAGTCTTCCACAGGGCGGCATCTCTTGCCTGTTTAATACGCAAACGTTCCTGATACCAGTCGCTTTGCATTAAATAATCACGGGTAAACATTTTACGGATAGAAGCATCTTCAATTGTTTTACCCTGATATTCACCGTGAGCCATGATATGCAGCAGAGCCTGTAACGGCGGGCAGGCATCGTTGATTGAGCCATCTTCAAAATAGGCCTTAGCTACTTTCTGGTGGGCCTCAGAAATATTGTTAATACCATCAATATACGCCTCCATATCCTGAGTTTCAGGTTTAAGCATGGCTTCATCAAAAACAATCACCGGATTATCAAACACCTTACCAAAGAAGGCATGCACAAATTTTTCCGTAATACGGTAACCCAGTCGGCTGGCGTGGACGACCTTTCCTTCATGCGCAAAATCGTGCAGTTTTTCAAGGTATCCATTTTCTATCAGGTAATCGGGCTGACGCTGAACTACTGGCAGACGGCACCAGATTTCAGGGATCAGCATACTGATATCATGATCAACCCGGCGACGCGAGCCGATATAACCCGCAGCACTACTAAAACCATCGTGGCCGCACAAAATATACGACACCAGGGCATTATTTAAATCAGCCGTTGTAGACAGTGCATTAAACGGCCCCTTGGTTAAAGCGCCCTCTGAACCAGCTCCCGTTGTTGAAGGTGATTTACCGGTCAGGCTACAGATAAGCTCCATAAACAGCTCCGGCAACTCCTGATAATGAATTGGGTTATAAACAGCCAGCGGCCTGATTCCTGCCGCCTTGTCCTGCGGATTATTCCGGCGCCCCTGCAGGACGGCATTGACCGGAAAATGAACCGGCTGGCCGGCAGACAGTCCACGGGATAAGCTGGTACCCACGGTCGCCAGGTATAAACTACGAGGATCAGCCAGATCCGGTCTTATCTGCAAATAGCGGACGTTTGCACTTGGCTTACCATCGACTATTCTGGGGTGCGCTGATGACACAAAATACTCACCATCACCTGCATCGGCTGCCTGGGCAATCAGGTTCTGCATTGGCTCTGTATAGTCCTGGAAACCAACCGCATCTTCGACCAGCTGCCTGGCGTCATCACTATTCAATGGCTCAAAGTTTGAAATAAAATTGCCGTCTTCCGCCAGATCTGATTCTGTCTGTTTATCATGGCCACGAATGATGGCATCATCGGGGCGTTGAAATAACCGGCTTTCACAATTTTTCACCAGTTTTACACTGGTGACATGATAGCGGTTATTCAGGCCCTGTAACTGCGCCACGGGTAATACAATCGAAGCACTAATATCATCTTCCGTCTGTACTTTTGTCGCCGCAACAAAGTCCTGTCTCAATTTATAAATGCGCCAGGTACCATCACTGTGTGTGCCCACACGCAGGTAACTGGTAATCAAATTGCGGCCGTCAAATTTTAGTTCATGTCCTGGATTACCATTGACTTCATCAACAGAAAAATGCTCTCTCCATCGGCCTTGCCACTCTTGCTTATAAAATCGTTTGATCATATAAACCAGTGCCAGAATATGCTGAGGAATGCTTTCCAGCCATTCGTTATACTCATCCGTGTAATCTGTTTTTGATGGTGTTAGTAATCGGATAACAGAACCGAGGCTACGCTCCCTATGCAGCAAGTCCCTGTTATCTATTTCTGCATTATCCTTAAAGCGGTTTGAGTAATCATGGTTAAAGATCGCCTCAACCTGATTAAAGTCTTCTTCAAAATCACCAACATAAACCGGGCCAGAAATCATCGAGTCCTGAATTGATTTTGAAATCTCTGATTTGCCGCCACCCGATACCGTACTCGGCTTGTGACAGAAAGTGCCTTCACCCAGAGTACCAATTAATCGCCAGCTCGGCGCCTGTGGGTGTTTCTGCAAATGCACGCGGAACCCACTGGGGTAAATATAAGTATGTTTAGCCAGCAGTTTTAGCTGCTTTTTCTCGCCATTTTTGTTCCAGGTGATGCTTTGGGTTTGCATGTCCATCTGCGCGTCTTCCGGGATATATATAATGTTGTCCCAGTTTTTATCTACCGCATAGCCTTCCTGCCTGATTTCAATGTGATCTTTGTGCTGCTCACACAACCAGACAAAAGTATGATTCTCCATTTCTTTTTCAATCTTGGGCAAATAGCTTACACCCAGATTAAATCTCGGGAAGGCAACAGCACCACCAGCATGTTCTTCTTCTGCACCACCAAATAAATTGGCTGAATAACTTATCTGCGATTTAATTTCTTTTTTGCTATAACCAAAATAGTTATCTGCAATGATGGTAACAATGACACCGTTCATATCGCGGCAAACCACCTTGAATGCGCTGCCATCATTATAAAGGTCATCATCGTGCTTCCAGCACATGCCATCTTTGCGCTCACGCTCACTGGCATCATCATAATGTGGCAAGCCCAGGCCTTTCTTGGTCAGTTTGGTCAAATGCGGCGCCAGAATGACGCAACCGCTATGGCCGGTCCAGTGGTCAATATCCAGCGCGGCGTCATTCTCCGATAAGAAGGGATCACCGCCATTACCAAAAATAGATTCAACAAAATCAAGATTGGCGACCAGGCCGCCAGGGGCAAAAAACCGCGTCTCCAGCGATTTTTCAGGCAGCACACCTTCTACTTCTGGACGCACGATGGGGCGCAGCAACAGAGACACCCATAGATTGATTGGTTTTGCTAATGAGCTTGAGATCGGTAATGCCAGCAGGTCTTTTGGCGGATCCAGCGCAATCTGCAACATATTGGCATAGGCATTCACCGGCACCGCCTTTTTGTCTGCCGGTACCGGCAGACCACCTTCAACAATATGAAAAACGCCAGAGGTCGTGCGACGGTCATTTTTAGGGTTATGCAACACACCCTGTCTGACCCGGTATGATTCCAGCAAATCTGACTTATATTTATTTCCGCTAAATGGCAGTGACAGCTCTCTTGCCGTGCCCTTCTCATTCAATGAAAAAGTTTCAGCCGGTAACTTCACTTTCTGGTCAATACCATTACGCTCAAGGTAATCATTCAGGAAATCCTGTATGCGCTGATCGGCAGGACAGCGATATTCGGCGAACAGACGGCGGTATTCAGAATAATTTTTGATCAGGCCATCAGCTACGGACAGATAACTGTACTCACTGCCCAGCTGACACTTGTGTCCCAGAGAGGCCAGCTGCAGGCAAATATGCTGTAATTTGGTCTGGCGTATATCCTTCACCCGCCTTTCAGGACTAATATACATTTCTTGTTGTTTCATTTCTGTCGCCAAAACCTGACTCTCTCTGTAACTGATTAACAGGGACGGTCATTTTATGTATCTGTGGCCTATATATCCATACGAATTGCCACTAAATCATTGAATATCACGAATCAACAGCCATTTAGCCTGGCTCGCTCTTTTTTCTGCACCAATATAGCGCACTATCACCTTAAATAATTGTTCCCTGTGTCTGAAGGGTGTTCCAAATATCCCCTCAGCCGCTATACTTACCCACCTAAAAAAACAACTCGAAAACCCCAACATGAAAGTTACACCTCTTTTGAAAATTCTCGCCGAAAAGGGCGGTTCTGACCTCTATCTTTCTACCGGTGCCCCTCCCAGCGCCAAATTCAGCGGCAAGCTGACACCACTGGGCAAGGATCGTGCGCCCCCAGGCTGGGTAGAGAGCCTGGCCAACGAGATCATGAGCGACAAGCAGCGTAACGAGTTTGCCAACAAGCCTGAAATGAACCTGGCGCTTTCCCTGCCCAATATCGGCCGTTTCCGTGTCAATATTTTCAAGCAACGCAACGAATGCTCCATGGTGATTCGTAATATCGTCACCGAAATACCCAACCTCAAGGACCTCGGCCTGCCTGATGTGTTGACCAAGGTCATCATGCTCAAACGTGGCCTGATCCTGTTTGTCGGCGGCACCGGCTCGGGTAAATCAACCTCGCTGGCTGCTCTGATCGACCACCGCAATCGCAATTCCAGTGGCCATATCATCACCATCGAAGACCCGATTGAATTCGTGCACAACCATCAGGGCTGCATCATTAACCAGCGCGAAGTCGGCATGGACACCGATTCCTTCGAAGACGCGCTGAAAAACACCCTGCGCCAGGCACCGGACGTAATCCTGATCGGTGAGATCCGCGACCGCGAAACCATGGAACACGCACTGGCCTTTGCCGAAACCGGCCATCTGGCGATCTCGACCCTGCACGCCAACAACGCCAACCAGGCACTCGACCGTATTATTAATTTCTTCCCCGAAGAAAAACGCCAGTCGCTATTGAGCGACCTCTCGATCAACCTGCAGTGTTTCGTCTCACAACGTCTGATACCCACGGTTGATGGCAAACGCTGCGCCGCGATTGAAATCTTGCTCAACTCTCCCCGCATCGCCGACCTGATCAAGGAAGGCGCCATTCTCGAAATCAAGGAGATCATGGAAAAATCCGGCAACATGGGCATGCAGACTTTCGACATGGCGCTTTATGACCTGTTCAAGGCCGGCAAGATTTCACTTGATGAGGCATTGAAGAATGCCGATGCCGAGAACAACCTGCGCCTCAAAATCGAACTCGGTGAAAAAGCCGCCAAGGGTGAAGACGTCGGTGAAGCTGCGGGTGGCCTGAGCCTGGTCAATGATGAACCGGAAGAGGATGAAGAAGGCGAAAACAGCATGGCGGCGTTCAAATTGCCGGATGAGTAAACTTTAGCTGACCTTTATTCCGGCATATTTCTGTCGATATTCTACAGGTGTCATGTAGTGCCAGGGCGTTTGATTGTGGGTTACTGGGTTGCTCCCCGGATTCCGTTAGACTTCATTCGGGTTACTCACTACGCTCGTGCTTTAATATGACTCTTTCTAATGAGATAAATGATAAGTGCTATGACAGGTGTAACAATTGCCGACAGCGTACACCATACCCCAGAATTAAATAGCGAATATTTACGCATTGCAATTCGAGAATATATAACAATAAGTTCAGCTAAATCCTCTTCAAAAGGATTGATTTCATTTAAATCAATTGCCTCTTGTTTATAGATGGCCTCCAGGTAAAGTTTAGAGTCATACTTTGCGATGTCAGCATAGGCTAATAGATTGTCTTCTTCTTTTGTGGGATTTATTGATTCTATCCACGGAACATCAACTTGAGGGATAAATGAGATTAGACAAAAAACAGCACCTAGAAAAAGAAATAGTAAGGCTTGATAAATGTAAAACACATACATTGAATTTGATATAGAACCACTTTCAAGCAAAGTAAAAATACCAAAAATTGCCGCGCCATGTGCGGCAATCAGCATAGCGTTCTTACTTTCAGCAAACTTCAACCAATCGATAGTCAAGGATAAAGATAACTCTAACTTACTTTGCATTTATATTTATTTCCATTCCTTAATAAAAAAATCGCCTAACGTTCTAGCCAAGAGCCGTAGGTTGGGGTGAATGTTTTTTTATGAACCCCAACGCATTATGTGCCACATTTTGTTGGGGTTCGTGCCTCACCCCAACCTACCGCGCTGGCCGGTCGACATATCAGGCATCATGGTTAATACCACGAACATGACCGGAATGTTATAAAGAAATAGGGTCAGACTCGACTTAACGAGACCCTGTGAAAATAGACTCAATTGATTTCTTCCAATCAACAAATCTTAGATATAGCCAACGCCGCACCCTCCCTTGAACCCTGTGCTTAAACGAGAACCCAATTTTTACGCCAATCCCTTGCATAAAGCAAGGTAGACCTAATTATCAGATCCAGAATACTCAAAAACCAAGATCTCTCGTCGCTGCGCTCTGTCGAGATGACAGCCAGCCTACTTCTTCTTAACCGGCCTAACCCACCCCTTAACACTCCTCTGCCCAGCCCGACTCAAAGCCAACCCTCCATCCTCAACATCCTTAGTAATCGTAGACCCAGCCCCAACAGTCGCATTCTTACCCACAGTCACCGGCGCGACCAGCTGCGTATCCGACCCAATAAAAGCCCCATCCTTAATAACAGTCTTGTGTTTATTAGCACCATCATAATTACAGGTAATGGTACCGGCGCCAATATTCACATCGCTGCCAATCTCACTATCACCCAGATAACTCAAATGACTGGCCTTGCTGTCCTCACCCAGTTCAGTATTTTTAATCTCGACAAAATTACCCACTTTGCTGTTATCCAGTAAATGCGTACCGGGACGCAGGCGCGCAAACGGCCCGACTTCAACGCCCTGCTCTATCACGGCATTTTCAATCACCGAATAAGGCTTTATTGTGCAGCCATCGGCAATTTTGCTGTTGCTAATAACGCAGCCCGCACCAATACTGACGTTGCTGCCGATGTCGACCCTGCCTTCGAACACGGCGTTGACATCGATAAACGAATCATTGCCGATGCTCAGGCTGCCGCGAATATCGACTCTGGCCGGGTCAGCCACACTGACGCCCTGCATCATGATGACATCAATCATTTCGCGCTGATGAATACGTTCCAGTTTGGCCAGCTGTTTTCTGTCGTTGATGCCTTCGACTTCAAAACTGTTTTCCGGCTGTGCGGTGAACACCTCGTTACCATCGGCTACCGCCAGCGCAATAATGTCGGTCAGATAATACTCGCCCTGTGAATTGTTGTTATCTATCTTTGCCAGGCATTGATTCAAATAACCGGCACGGAGTGCGAGTATTCCGGTGTTCACTTCTTTAATTTTTTTCTGTTCTTCACTGGCATCCTTGTGTTCGACAATGCTGGTGACTCGGCCATGCTCACGCACGATTCTGCCGTAACCGGTTGGGTCATCCAGAGCGAC
>JAPHSZ010000032.1 GCA_026196545.1 Gammaproteobacteria bacterium | reverse complement strand
AGATATGTTTGCGTATATTGGTCAGGTTGGCGAAATAAAAATGGATTGAGGCCTGGTTATTTTGCTCGATCAGTGTGGGCAGGGTGGAGAGGGCATCGGCCAGGTGGTCGCGTACCGCACGTGCCATAATTTCGGCCTGGGTGAAACTGATGTCCTGCATCATCTCGCTCCAGCCCGGTAGTTGTTTACCGGCTTTAATTTCACCAATTTCGTGCAGCACGGCTGATTCCAACTCGTTGTTGGTCATGGCTTCCAGTGAGGCCTCCATGTCATTGTCAAAATCATAGCAGCGCATGGACTGTGCCATGGCGTTTTCCGGTTTGTTCCAGCGCCAGGTTTCAATTTGTTCCCATATCATGCGTTTGAATGATTCGCGCCGGATGAAAATGGTGTTGCCCTGTGACATCGCTGGGGGTGAGGTTAAATCGCGGGCGTGTTCTTTGCCTGAAATGAGGATCTGGTAATCGTGATGTTTTTCCCTGCGTTCCAGCTCAGCCAGAAAAAAGTGGGGTTTGCCTTTCTGGCCGATGCCACCGCTGTAGACCAGGCCCTGTTCGAGTAGCTTTTCATTGATGGCTGATGAGTCGAACGGGTCGTAATCGGTGTTATCGAGTTTGAGATGGCTGTAATTCTCGTCTTCGATCTCATCCCACAGGTTTTCGCGTTGCGTCAGCCACTGGCCTATGTCGTCGGTGGAGAGCACCTGTCTGTAAGCGAAGGTCTTTTCCCAGCGATAGTATTCGCGCATTTTCAGCAGATAGATGCACAGCGTATAATTGCCCGCGTATCTGGCATCTGAAATGTGGCAATTGTGCTGTACGCACTGCTGTAGTTCACTGTATTCGTGTTGCATGGTAAATAAACCTGCATTAAGCCGGTTAAATCCTGACCAAATCAGTATACTATTCGCCCTGAATGCTTACACCCGTAATTTGCGGGTCTTTATGAATATTAATGAGAGTGTTTTGTGAAAATCAGAGTAAAAAGCAGGTGGAATGATAAAGGCCGTGAACGCAGTGCTGAAGAGATAGGCAGTGCGCTGGGCTTTAATTTATGGCGTATCGCAGGTGCCAATGTGCTGCATCTGGAAAATGAGGGTTTCCAGACTGATACCTACAACCAGCGCCTGGATGTGATTGCCGAGCTGCTGGGCTTTTTTGTGCACGTGGTCGATCGTATGACCTCTGAGAAGGAATATCCGGAAGATGACCGCCGGGCACTGATCACCGCGCTGGCGCTGAACCTGGCCAAAACCATGCACGATAACCGTCTGGATACGAATGAAGATAAGGATGCAGATTATAAAGGCCAGTTTATCCAGACGATCAACGAGCGTATGGGTGAATACGCCGGTTTTGCCTATGATGGTAATGAACCCGGTTTCCAGATGAAAAGACGCTGTGGTGAGCACGTCACCGAGGTGATGGGTGAAAAGGACAAAAAGTGGGTGACCGAACAGATTATGAGTATCGAGATTCCCGATGCACTGAAGACCTTCAAAAAGGTGGCGAGGGATTTGATTTAGCCGTTTCCTGCCAAATCGCAGACGTAAAAAAAGCCGATGTTTTTCAACACCGGCTTTTTTATGCTTTTAGTTCAGAGAACTGGCTTATTTAGCCCAGCTGCTGAAGTTATCAGCATTTTTCTCTTTGCCGTCATTGTAACCAGCTTCATAAGCGTCAGTCACACGTTGCTCTTCGCGTGGTGGGTTCAGAACGTAACCGCCTTCCCAGCCACAGATGTACTCTGGGTCAACACCAGCTTCTTCCATCTTGGTAACAGCATTGTAGTAATCTTGGTTCATGTATAAATCCTCTGTTAATTTTCTGTATTCACCGTGGTTAGACGATGATTTGCTTACAATTGGAATTTGCGTCTGGTGACTAACACCAACAATGGGCGCAGATTATAACGTATTCCAGCCCTGTGGTAAAAGTGATGCTTATATCCCTTTGGGGAGGGCAGAGCTAGCATATAAGCAATACTCCCAATGATAGGTATTCTCATTAAACCTTGTATTCTGTAGCATGCGCCCCATATTCGATATTTCAGAAGATTTTTAATGGGGAATATGATGTCCACTGATGTAAATAATGAGATGAGCGAGGCGGATGCCGCCTTTTCCAGCGGTATTGCGGCATTTGAGGCCAAAAACTTTCGCCAGGCGCTGAGTTTTCTGGGGCCGGTTGCTGAAGCCGGTGATGCTGAGGCCCAGCACCGTTGCGCGATTATGCTGCAGAATGGCCTGGGTTCAGTCGTTAATGAAGAAAAGGCGTTTGAATACATGAAAGCGGCTGCCGAGCAGGGCCATGCAGTCGCCCAGCATGGTCTGGGTTTTATGTATATGGAAGGTGAGTGCACCGAGCAGAATTCCCAGGAAGCCATCAAATGGTTCGAAAAGGCCGCTGAGCAGGGGCTGATGGGATCCTTGACCACGCTAGCGATGATGTACGAGGAAGGCAAGGGTGTTAAGAAAGATCCTGAAGAGGCGAAACGCCTGTATAAATTAGCTGGCTTCGACCAGCAGTAGTTTTTCCCAGTAACTTCCCCAAGTAGTAGCTATGCGTCCAGCCCACCTGTTAACAGTTATTGAAAAAGAATTCTCCAGTGCAGACAGTGGTCACCACACCCCGGTGATGCTCTGGGGTGCGCCTGGTGTCGGTAAGTCACAGATGGTGGCGCAGATCGCCGAGCGCCATGATGTGCCGCTGATCGATATCCGCCTGTCACAGATGGAGCCCAGCGACCTGCGCGGCATTCCTTTCCGCGTTGATGAATTTGTCGAGTGGGCCGTTCCTTCCATGCTGCCCAACCTGAAACGCCACGGTAATCGCGGTATTTTATTTCTCGATGAAATCACCTCAGCACCACCGAGTGTCTCTGCGGCTGCGTATCAGCTGATTCTCGACCGCAAGCTGGGCGAGTACGAGGTGCCCGAAGGCTGGGCGATTATTGCCGCCGGTAACCGTCAGGGCGACCGGGGTGTCACCTACAGCATGCCGGCACCGCTGGCAAACCGGTTTTCGCATTATGAAGTGGAAATCAACCTCGATGACTGGGTGGCCTGGGCTTATGCTAACGGTATTGATGAGCGCATCATTGCCTTTTTGCGTTTCCGCCAGGATCTGTTATTTGAGTTCGATGCCGCGCAAAACCCGGTTGCCTTCCCGTCGCCGCGTTCCTGGGAATTTGCCCACCGTGCGCTACAGAAGTTTGATGAGCCGAATAATTTGCTGCTGGGTGCGTTGCAGGCCTGCGTCGGTAAAGCCGCCGGTATCGAAGTCAAGGCCTTTGTTGACAGCCTTGACCAGATGCCCGACCTCGATGCCATCATCAAAGGCGAAGAGGTGCCAGTGCCGAAAGAAATTGACCTGCAATACGCGGTTGCCACGGCATTAGTTGGCCGCGCGATTCGCGCCAGGGAAAGCGACGATGCCATGGCCGTGCACGGTAATATCCTGAATTACGCCAGCCGTTTCCCGCAGCGCGAAATGGGCGTGATGATGGTCTCGGACATGCACCGGGCGGTAGGGCAGGATATCTTCGCGGTGCCCGAATTCGCCGCGTGGGCAGACAAGATCGCGGACATCATGCTTTATTAAAAAAGCATTTTAATAATGCAATACCCCGACGTTGAAACCAAACTCGCCACCGCCAGAACCCGCCTGATCCTGGACAAACCTTTTCTGGGCGCACTGGTTTTGCGCCTGCCGATGGTGCCGGCTGATACGTCGTGGTGTGAAACCACATTTAGTGACGGCAAAACTTTTTTCTACAATAGCGATTACATCGACGCACTCGATGCTGAGCAAACCCAGTTTGCCCTGTCGCACGAAGCCCTGCACTGTGCGCTCTCGCATTTTTACCGCAAAGGTCACCGGGTAAAACATCGCTGGGAACTGGCCTGTGATTATGCAGTGAACCCGATGTTGATCAACGATGGTTTGAAACCAACGCCAGACGCGATGTATCTGCGTGAGTACGAGGGCATGACTGCAGAGGAAATTTATCCCTGTCTTGAAGACAACGATAACGACGGTGAGCGAGACCTGGAAAAAAATCAGGATGACAGTTCCAAAGACGACGATAATGAAACACCAGAGAACAAGGATAATTCTGGTGGTGAAAACGAACGCAAAAAAAATGACAAACAGGATGGCAAGGGCAATCAAAGCGATTCACCCAAAGAGGGTGGTCAGACAGGCTCGAATCCGCCACCCGAAATGTCACCGCAGGAGCTGGAAGATTTAAGCGTGCAGTGGCAGCAACGTCTGGCCGGTGCCGCCCAGCAGGCCCTGCAGTCTGGAAAATTGGAAGGTGACATGGCGCGCATGGTCGATCACCTGTTGCAGCCTAAACTGCCATGGCGCATGTTACTGGCGCGTTATATGTCAGCCACCGCCAGGGATGACTACAGTTACACGCGGCCATCATCCCGTCGTGGTGACCCGGCGGTCTATCCCAGCCTGCGCAGTAGTGAAACTAATGTTGTGGTGGCCGTCGATACCAGTGGTTCGATTTCAGCCGAAGAGATTCAGGAATTCATTTCAGAAATTAATGCCATTAAAAGTCAGGTGCGTGCCGGTATCACTTTATTAACCTGTGACTCTGATCTGAACTACGGTTGCCCGTGGATGTTTGCGCCCTGGGATGAATTCAGGTTCGATGTTGAAATCCGTGGCGGTGGCGGCACCAGTTTCAAACCGGTTTTTGCCTGGGCAGAAGATCAGGACAAAGCACCCGATATGCTAATTTATTTTACCGATGCTGAAGGTATGTTTCCCGAAGTGGAGCCGGCATTTCCTGTAACATGGCTGGTAAAGGGTAAGGCCAAAGTTCCTTTTGGACAGAGGATACAACTGAATTAATTATGGAGCTTTCAGCAGAAGACAATCTACGCCTTAATGTTTTGCTCGCACAAAAGCTGCAGGCGGTGCGCATTGATGAATCAAAAATGACTGTGCATGCGCTCACCGATAAAGGTGAAGCCAAAGTCGTTTTAAATCCAAACTGCAAAGATGAAAAATACTTAAAAGAAGTAAAAGAGCTTCTTTCTACCCATGTGACGGGGTCACCCGGCGGTTATCCCGTGTTTATAAGTCGCTGGACACGCATGGGGCAGGCGCGTGATGAAAGTTTGCAACAGCTTTTGCTGCTGGGTGAATCAGAAGCGGTTGTCGCTGCCGTGCATGCGCCGGGGCTAACTGATGAACTGGCAGAGCGTGCATGGTGGGCAATGCCAACGGCAGATAATGCCAGGCGTATGCTGGAAAAAGAAGCTGTCGTACAGGGAAAAACGGGTGCCGTGCTTGCTGAGTTTTTAATTGAGTTTTTACCTTTTGAAGAAGACCCGCACGTGATGATTGATTCGGTGCGCCTGGTGCTGCAGCCTGGATTAATTAGCGAAGAAGAAAAACAGAAGTTGTGGATAAAAGCAAAAAATAAACGTAATTTTTATGTTGGTTTTTTGCACGCTGTGCCCGATGCGCTTCCAGTTGATGCGCAATCGCATGCTTCTTATCAATCAGTGATAGAAAAAATTCAACTCCTGATTGATGAAGGCAATCCTTATGCGATCATGCTGAGCCGAATACTGAGCGCTCAAGGCCAGGCCTTTGTGCAAACTGCACAGCTTGCATTAAAAAAACCGAGCAACCAGGAAGTGGTTGAGTCTTTGCTCAATGCGATTGCGGCTTATTTTAGATCAATAAAACCGAAGACGTATACCACAGATAATATCGAAGTTATTTGTGATGAAGCAGGTTGTAAATGTAATGCGTCAGAAGATGCCGCATTAAAAGCAGTGCTGGATGTGGTTCCTGAAATGAAAGAAATGATTCGAGCGATGTTGGTTCTGTCCTGCCTGAGCGTGGCCTTAATCAACCCGGTGTTTTCTCAGACTGATGCGATTGGCACTATGATGCGCAAGAAAATAAAACATATCACTGATCCTGTGCTGGATCAGTTGAGTATACTTACTGGTAAGTAAGTTTTTATTTTTTTTCTATGTTGATGTCAAAAGTATGTTGGTATCGGATATCATTTCTAAAATGATTTGGACTTAGTTTGCTTCTGATTTTTGCCAGGAACTTGCTTATGGGTTTTATGTTTTCTTTGTGTTTGCTGGCATAAATTGCCTTGAATTTTTCAAAATCATTGGCTAATGATTTGTTATTACCACCGATGAAATACACCATTTTTGGACGCTGATTGTATCCGATAGTCACGGTAATTTTTGTATCAAAATCTTTGAAAGTGTTAGTGTAAAAAGATGGGGTGTATCTATAGTAATCATAAGGGCAGCCATGTATCTCGTAGCAAAAGGGGGTTGCTATAATAACTGTTCCGTTGTCGCTAATGACCCTTTTGATTTCATCAAAGGCACGCCATGATTCTTCTACGTGCTCAAACAAATTCATAGCAATAACAGTGTTTATTGATTTGTCTTCAAATGGTAGATCCCTGACATCGCAGGCTATATCAACGTGATCGCCTTCTATATAGTCCAGCCCTGTATATTCTTCGGCAGAATACCCTTTGTTGAAGATATTTCTAGCAGATAGAGGCTTTTGGTTTTCGATGACCCTTGCGCCTAATTCTATAATTCTTGGTTTGATATCGAAAGCTTCGTCAATAGCCTGCATGAATGCATAATCAATTTTTTCCATTATTGTTCCTTATATGTTTTAGTAGTTATTTGCCAAATGCTTCTTTGTAAGTGTCTTCGCTGAAACCAACCAGTAGTTGATCATCAATTTTGAGTACGGGGCGCTTGATAGCACTGGGATTTTCCAGCATGACTTTGATGGCGGATGCTTCATCGATATTATCTTTGATAGCATTATCCAGTTTTCGCCATGTTGTTCCACGACGATTTAATAGTACTTCCCAGTCAGTTGTTTTAACCCAAAGTTTTAACTCGTCTTCGGGTACGCCGGCTTTTTTGTAATCGTGAAATGTATAAAGCACGCCATTGGCATCTAACCAACGACATGCTTTTTTCATCGTGTCACAATTTGGAATACCAAAAAGTGTTGCGCTCATTTTAGTCGATGCTTCTTAGTAGATCATTAAGGCCGGTTTTGCCCAGTGTTTTTGCATCAACCTGTTTAACGATGACTGCGCAGTAAAGGCTGTAAGTGCCGTCTTTAGAAGGCAGGTTACCTGAAACCACAACCGAACCCGCAGGGATGCGACCAAAAGTGACTTCGCCGGTCATGCGGTTGAAGATCTTGGTGCTCTGGCCGATGTATACGCCCATGGAAATCACCGAGCCTTCTTCAACAATCACGCCTTCAACTACTTCTGAACGTGCACCGATGAAACAGTTGTCTTCAATAATTGTTGGTGCAGCCTGTAAAGGTTCCAGTACGCCACCGATGCCCACGCCGCCGGAGAGGTGAACGTTTTTACCAATTTGTGCGCAGGAGCCAACCGTTGCCCAGGTGTCTACCATGGTGCCTTCATCGACATAAGCGCCGATGTTTACGTAAGAAGGCATCAGTACCGTGTTTGGTGCAACGTATGAACCGATGCGTGCTGTTGCGGGTGGTACCACACGGACGCCAGATTCACGGAAGTCTTTTGTGTTGTAATCTGCAAATTTTGAATCAACTTTATCGTAGTAGTTGGTAAAACCACCCTTGATGAATTCGTTATCGTTGATGCGGAAAGAAAGCAGCACGGCTTTTTTCAGCCATTCGTTGACCACCCAGTCACCGTCTTTCTTTTCAGCAACACGTGCTTCACCCGAATCGAGCAGGGCGATGCATTCGTTAACGGCATCTGAAACGGTGGTTTCAACATTGCGTGGAGTAATGTCAGCTCTGCGTTCAAAGGCTTCTTCAATAATGTTCTTTAAATTATCCATCTGGGTCTCCAGTGACTATAAGTTTTCGATAAATTGTTTAATTCGATTGGCGGCGTCGATGCACTCATTGAAGGGTGCAACTAATGCCATGCGTACATGATTGCTGCCGGGATTCTGATCATCAACTGTGCGTGATAAATAACTGCCGGGTAATACCGTGACATTTTGCTGGTCGAATAAAGCTTGTGCAAAATCGGCGTCGTCTATGTTCGTGTGCAGCCAGATATAAAAACCGGCCTCGGGTTTCTTTGCCTCGCAAACCGGTGCAAGTATATTTAATACCGCGTCAAATTTTTCCTGGTAAAGCTGGCGGTTCTGTTCAACGTGTACCTCGTCGTTCCACGCAGCGATGCTGGCGATCTGATGAACTGGTGGCATGGCGCAGCCGTGATAGGTGCGATAAAGTAAAAACGATTTCATGACTTTGGCATCACCGGCGACAAAACCCGAACGCATGCCGGGCAGGTTGGAACGTTTCGACAGGCTGTGGAACACCACGCAGTTTTTAAAGTCGTCGTTGCCGCTGTTGACCGCGGCCTGCAATAGGCCGGGTGGTTTCACGCCGTCAAAATAAATCTCGGAATAACACTCGTCAGAGGCGATGATGAAATCGTACTGTTTCGACTTCTCGATCAGTTTGGCCAGCTCGGCTTCAGAAATCACCGCGCCGGTCGGATTGCCCGGGGTGCAGACATAAATCAGCTGGCAGCGCTGCCAGATGTCCTCGGGGATGGCACCAAAATCCGGCTGGTAGTTGTTGTCGCGGGTAGTGCTGTAAAAATAGGGCGTAGCACCGGCGAGGTAGGCGGCGCCTTCATAAATCTGGTAGAACGGGTTGGGCATCAGCACCAGCGCATCGTTGCTGCGCTGAACTACCGCCTGGGCAAAGGCAAACAGCGCCTCGCGGGTGCCATTGACCGGGATTATTTGATTATCAACATTCACCGCGCCGGCAGGCAGGGAAAAACGGTTCTGCAACCAGCTGGCAATTGCCTGTCGTAGCTCTGGCATGCCCTTGGTTAGCGGGTAGCTGTTGATCGCAGCCAGATTATCACGCAGCGGCTGCAAAGCCACCTCTGGCGCGGGGTGCTTGGGCTCACCGATGGAAAGCGCGATATGGGCCAGATCCTGCGGTGGGCGGCAATCCGCCTTCAAAGCCGCCAGCTTTTCAAAGGGATAAGGTTGTAACTTGGAAAGATCTGGATTCATAATGTCCGGTTAATGTCTTGCCTGTGATTCAGGCGGCGCATAGTATACCCCAAAGTGCCAGATCAATCAGGAGACACCATGCCAGACAGCCTCATCAGCGCCATCCACCACGCCAGCTTTATCGTCGCGGATACCGAGCGTGCACTGGAATTCTACTGTGGTGTGCTCGGGCTGGCGCAGGACCACAGCCGTCCTGACCTCGGTTATCCCGGTGCCTGGCTGCAGGTCGGGGCAGGGCAGATCCACCTGCTGGAACTGCCCAATCCCGATCCTGTTGAAAACCGCCCCGAACACGGTGGCCGCGACCGGCATCTGGCGATGAGCATTACCGATCTTGAGCAAATCAAATTCAAACTTGAAAAAGCAGGTATTGGCTTCACCGAGAGCAAATCAGGTCGCCGCGCTTTATTCTGTCGTGATTACGATGGCAATGCGATTGAGCTGATAGAAAGCTGACCTGACATTACTTGCTAAAACCAACACCCTCTGAATTTTGTAAGAGTGAATCAGTATGTACGATTAGCACAGTGTAATCGTACCTGCCGTCCTAATACCAGAATCTTCATTATTTCTGCACATTTGTTCCATATACTTTTCTGTACATAAGGAAAGGAAATATTTTTACCTTAATCAATTAGCCGGTTATTTTAGGAATATCAAGATCAGGTTGTGTGATCTTTACTTAAGGGGGATATAAAAATGGACATGAAAAGAAAAGCCGTTTCGACTTTGTTTTTCTCGATCATATTGGTTTTAAGCGGATGTAATTCAGATAATTCTGACTCACCGAATGTAGCACTTACTGCAGTGAACTCACCTGATGCTGTTAGCTATAAACCGGGAGAGCCTTTTTTAGTGACATTTACAACGACATCAACGCTGGATGTGGAGCATGTCGGTGTCAGTTTCATTCTCATCGAACGCTCAAAAGCTGGCCTGCTTAACACTGCGGTCGAGCCTGAGAGCTACGAGGCGGGTGAGCACTATATTGCACAGCTGAAGTCCGGTGAGCAGCAGCATACGGCGACACTGAAGGCACCCAATGTAGTGATGCCTGATGGGGATTACATCATTGTCGCTTATGTAGATACCGCAGGGGTGATTAAAAATGAGGTGGACACCTCGGACAATGTCTCCCGAGGTTTCGATGAGGGTGAAGAGGTCACCTATGGTTCTGTATCCATCGTCAATGGAGATTATAATGATTTTGTACTGGAGAAAGTGGCAGTCGGTGATGGCTTTGCGTTATTTCCTGGTCCCGGTTTGAAGTCTACGACTAATGCTGGTGCGCCTTTGGAAACTCGTCCAGATCTGATTGGCTTCTTTAATGCGAGCAAATTTGGTTCTTCCGGCGATACGGTGGATGTGAGTGCCGTGATGACGATTGGTGGTGTCGATTATCCCGCACACCTGTGGCACAAAGTGGAACAAAGGTATGTAGACCGCATGAGGGTTCTTTTTCCACCGAGTGAACAAAGCCACTACTTCCCCTGGGATATCGCGATAAATGGCACTTTGTTACAGGCAATTCATGATGACTTCGACCCGAATGCCACTGAAAACACGTTAAAACTTACCTTAAGCTTGCAGGATACTTCGGGTGCGATTGAGGCATCACTGGCTAACAACACAATTAGTATTGATGTACCTTACGCGCTGTTTACTGATGAGCCAGTTGCTGGCACGACGACAGCGCCTAAAGGTAGCATTTCAACGGCAGCTAAAGTTTCAACGGCTGCTAGAACAGGCTGTACCACGACTGAAGCCGGCGGTGTCGGTTACCTTACCGACTGTGGTAGTTACGTGAATTTATGGAGCTCCTACGGCTGGACTCTGGGTGATACCTCTAAGGTCGCGATTGAGCCCTCGATTGATATGAACGTCGTGGTTGGCAATGGATGGGGTGGCCGCGCCGCATCAAATGCTACTGTTGGTTTTGACATCCACATGTTTGATGCCAGCACCACATTAATTGAAGGCGGTGTTTCTGCTGTGTCGATCGCGGCCGATGCAGAGTTTACCTACTGGGCAGGGCTGGATGTACTCGGTGTGAGCATTATGAATGAAGGGGATACCGTGTCGGCATTCTCCTCCGACTGGACAGCGTTTGAATGGTCTGAAAGTATCCTGCTATTTGATGCGACATTTACCGTGGGTATTGTACCTGTTGCGGTTGAATCCGGTGTTGAGGGGAGCATATCATCGAACCCTGCCCTGGGCTTTCAGAGTTTGGTGATCAGTGCCGGT
>JAPHSZ010000176.1 GCA_026196545.1 Gammaproteobacteria bacterium | reverse complement strand
CCCTGCTGGATCAAATAAGGTTCGATCACATCTTCAATAGTGTCGCGTTCTTCACCAATCGCCGCTGCCAGGTTTTCCACGCCAACTGGGCCACCGTTAAACTTATCAATAATCGCTCTCAGCAAACGTGTATCCATGACATCAAAACCAACCGGATCTACATTCAGCAATTCAAGCGCTTTGGCCGCGACCCCGGCGGTCACTACGCCATCGGCCTTGACCTGTGCGTAATCGCGCACCCGGCGCAATAAACGATTGGCGATTCGCGGCGTACCCCGAGCACGGCGTGCAACTTCTGTTGCACCTTCGATATCCATTTCGACATTCAGGATACTCGCCGTGCGCTGAACGATATGGGTTAAATCCGGCACCGAATAAAAATCCAGGCGCAGCACAATACCAAAACGATCTCGCAGTGGCGAAGTTAACGAACCCGCCCTAGTGGTCGCACCGACCAGGGTAAACGGTGGCAAGTCCAGCTTGATAGAACGCGCCGCCGGGCCTTCACCAATCATAATATCCAGCTGATGATCCTCCATCGCCGGATACAAAATTTCTTCCACCACCGGACTCAGTCGGTGGATCTCATCGACAAATAACACATCGTGTGGTTCTAGGTTGGTCAACAGCGCCGCCAGATCGCCAGGGCGTTCGAGCACTGGCCCGGAAGTTGAATGCAGGGTCGCATTCATTTCATTAGCAACAATATGCGCCAGTGTGGTTTTACCCAGACCCGGCGGGCCAAAAAACAATAAATGATCGAGCGCTTCGCTACGACCCTTTGCCGCTGGAATAAAAATTTCCAGTTGTTCTGTCACCGCAGGCTGGCCACGATAGTCCTTGAGCAACTGGGGGCGAATCGCACGATCAATCGCCACTTCTTCATCAGACTGCTCGCCGGTAATGATACGTTCCTGCGTCATTTCACCATGCCCTTCAGCGCTGTTTTGATAATGGCTTCCGTGGTCAAACCTTCGGTCTCAACAGCACGCACCATCTGGCTCGCCTCCTGTGCTTTATAACCCAGGGAGGTCAATGCGCTCACCGCATCGCTGACCGGATTTGAATCCACTTTTAAACCCGCAACACTGCCGGCCGATGGCAACACGGCATCGGCATTTTTCGCCAGTCGATCACGCAACTCGACAATCAAACGTTCGGCGGTTTTTTTGCCAACGCCCGGCAATGCCGTCAGGGCCTTGGCATCGTTCTCCATCACGCAACGGGTAAACTCCTCGGCCGTGACCCCGGAAAGAATGGTCAACGCCAGCTTGGGACCCACGCCATTAATTTTGATCAAATCCCTGAACAACTGGCGTTCAGACTGACTATAAAAGGCATACAGCAGTTGCGCATCCTCACGCACCACCATGTGAGTATGCAAAATGACAGCTTCACCGACAGCGGGTAACTGATAGAAAGTCGACATTGGCGCTTCCAGTTCATAGCCGATGCCCTTCACATCCACCAGCAATTGCGGGGGCTGTTTTTCCAGCAGTTTTCCGGCTAATCGGCCGATCATACCCAGCGCCCCCGGCGTGAGCCGTGCAAGATACCAATCTTGCGGACGTGCGAATGATTGGCATGACACATGGCTATCGCCAGGGCATCGGCCTCATCACTCTGTAATTTCTGTTCCAGCCCCAATAGTTTCTGCATCATTATCTGTATTTGTTGTTTATCCGCAGCACCGCTACCGATCACTGCTTTTTTTATCGCCCGTGGTGCGTATTCATCAACACCCAGATTTGCCTGCACCCCCGCGCAGATCGCCGCCCCTCTGGCCTGCCCCAGTTTGAGCGCAGAATCCACATTGCGATTCACGAACACCTGCTCAATCGCCATGGTCTCCGGATGCCATTGATCAATGATTTTACTGACTTCCTGAAAAATCACACCCAGCCGCTGCGGTAGATCATCACCCTCAACAGGGATATAACCACTGGCCACATAGACATGACGAAAGCCATCGGTGTCGAGTATGCCGTAACCCGTCACACGCGAACCCGGATCAATACCGATGATTCGTATTTTTGTCGCCATTATTGAGAAAGCTGTTCCATCACTTCATCTGAAAAATCAGCATTGGTATGCACTTCCTGCACATCATCAAGATCTTCCAGGGTATCGATAAGGCGCATGATCTTCTCGGCGTCATCAAAAGTCACATCGGTGGTGTTGCCGGGTTTTTCGATCACCTGCGCCTGCTCCGGCTCAAAACCGGCGGCCACCATGGCCTCTTTCATCGAAAGGAAATCTTCAAACGAAGTTGAAACTTCGATGCTGCCGTCCTCATTGCTTTCTACATCCTCAGCCCCGGCTTCCAGTGCGGCTTCCATGATCGCATCTTCATCACTGCACGCCGGGTAAGTCAGCAAGCCTATACGCGTGAACATGAAAGCCACTGAGCCATCGGTACCCAGATTACCACCTGCTTTGGAAAACGCATGGCGCACCTCGGAGACCGTGCGATTACGGTTATCGGTCATGCAATCAACCATCACCGCGACACCCGCCGAACCATAGCCTTCGTAGCGGATTTCCTCATAAACCACATCACCAGCCTCACCCGAACCACGCTTGATCGCACGTTCAATGGTATCGCGGGTCATATTTGCACCCAGCGCCTTGTCCACCGCCAGCCGCAGACGTGGGTTGGACGTAATATCACTGCCCACCTTGGCGGCAACGGTAATCTCACGAATCAGCTTGGTAAAAATCTTGCCACGCTTCTTATCCTGCGCCGCCTTGCGATGCTTGATATTCGCAAACTTACTGTGACCTGCCATAACTACCCCTTCTAGTATCTGCCGGAGAGTCTAACATTGAGCGCTTCATTGATGAATAAAAAAGAAACCCAAGCTGGCTATGCCATACCCGAATCAGGAATCGGCGTCACCGTTGCTTCATCAAATTTGCCGGCGCGCAGGAAAATAACTACCTGCTGTGCCACCTCGGTTGAAAACAGGATACCCATATGACTCACCGGCAGGATAATGCCATCCGTTGCCCTGTCCAGCAGGGTCTCCTCAACCGTCACCGTACCATCATGCGGCACATCCAGCCCACCGACCAGCAAGCCCACGCCCAGCGGCAAACTACCCGCGATAGTGCCGATCTCCCGCCAGCCATTCCAAGATGGCGCATTACCATCCAGCCCCTGCCCCATACTCTGCCCCAGCATCCAGCGGGTTAATACCGTGTGATTCAGACGCCTGGCCACCACGCTGCCATTGACCGGGCTCGCCAGTAATACGATGCGACCTTTTTTAGTGAACGGAAATTGATCAAATAAATGCAACAGAACGATGCCACCCAGGCTATGCGCGACAAAATGCACCACCTGTGCATCGATACTTTCAGCAAACTCATGCAGTCGAACTGCTGTTTCAGTCAGGGGCTTGCCCCAGACGTGGTATTTGAAGACATGACAATCGTAACCAGCACGCTCCAGAGCCCGACGCAGGCGCCAGAATTCCAGACCATTCATCCAGATACCGTGAACTAAAACGACCGCTTCTCGCATGGCAGGAGTTTAGCGGAGACTGGAGATTATAGGGAGGCTTATTAACTTACAAATTACACTTACTGGCCGCATATATCCTATCTACCATGATTTCTCACACGCAATACATCAAAATTTTACAACCATTGAATGGAAACGATTTGCATTTAGATCAGAAATCATTTATAAAACCACTTTTCTGGTGCACGAATATTTATTTTG
>JAPHSZ010000039.1 GCA_026196545.1 Gammaproteobacteria bacterium | reverse complement strand
TCCTCACCCGGTGGTACCTTAGTTCTCGATGACGGCAGTATTGAGAAACCCATGCTGGGACGTTATGAGATTGAAAAAGAACTAGGTAAAGGCGCGATGGGTGCCGTTTACCTCGGCAAAGATCCAAAAATTTCACGCGTTGTTGCCATCAAAACCATGGCGCTGTCACAGGAATTTGAAGATGATGAGCTAGAAGAGGTTAAAGAGCGCTTCTTCCGTGAAGCAGAAACCGCAGGCCGCCTCAATCACCCCAATATTGTCACCATCTTTGATGCCGGTGATGAACACGATCTGGCCTACATTGCCATGGAATACCTGAAAGGCTCTGATCTGGTCAAATACATCAAGAAAGACAAGCTGCTGCCAGTCTCTAAAGTACTTCACCTGATGCAACAGGCAGCCGATGGCCTGGGTTATGCCCACAGTTTTAATGTCGTGCATCGTGATGTTAAACCCGCCAACATCATGTGGGATCCTGAAAGTGATAGTTTAAAAATTACTGATTTTGGTATTGCCCGCATCACCGATTCGAGCAAAACCAAAACGGGCATGGTCCTGGGCACCCCCTCTTACATGTCACCAGAACAATTGGCGGGCAAAAGAGTGGAAGGCCAGTCCGACCTGTTCTCACTAGGTGTTATGATGTTCCAACTGGTCACCGGCCAGCTCCCTTTTGTTGGCGACTCAATGGCAGCACTGATGTACAAAATTGCCAATGAAGAACATCCTGCACCCGACTCTATCAATCCCGATCTCCCACGTTGCGTTAACGTTATTATCAATCGAGCCTTACAGAAAGATGTTGAAAAACGTTATCAAACGGGAAAGCAAATGGCTGATGATATTGGCAAATGCCTGAAGATCATGGCTGCAGAAGGAAAAAGCTGAGAATGATTATGAGCTTAAAAGGTAAAATTGAGATCGCTGGTACAACAGATGTCGGCTCTGTACGTGATCATAATGAAGATGCCATCAGTACTGAAACATCGTTAGGCCTGGCCATTCTGGCTGATGGCATGGGCGGCCACCGTGGTGGCGAAGTCGCCAGCGCCATTACTGTCAGCACCATATACGATACGCTCTGTGAAAAACTAAAAGATCTCACTAATGGCGGAACCGATGAGAAAACAGGCTACAGTGTGGAAAGCATGACTGTTCACGATGCCATCGAACTCGCCAACACTAATGTTTTTGAATCATCCAATGAGAATTCACAGTACCGGGGCATGGGCACAACCGTGGTGGTGGTACTGTTTTACGACAACCGATTCACGGTCGCGCACGTTGGTGACTCACGCCTGTATCGAATCAGAGATGGCGTACTAGAGCAGGTCACCCGTGATCACAGCCTGATGCAGGAACTGATCGACCGTGGTTTTTATACCCCGGAACAGGCCAGAAAATCACTCAACAAAAACCTGGTCACACGCGCCATTGGTATCGAAGAAAATGTACACATTGATATACAGGAAGATATCGCACAGATTAACGATATCTACCTGCTCTGCTCTGATGGCCTGAGTGATATGGTCGAAGATGACCTGATACATGAAACCATCAAACGAAACACCGATAATCTTGAAAAAGCAGCCGCCGAATTAGTCGCAGAAGCCAATCGGCATGGCGGAAAAGATAATATTTCCGTTATTCTGGCAAGACCAATAAAATCATTTCCTGCCAAAAATAGCTTGTTTTCTCGATTTTTTGATTTATTCTCATAAACATAATAATAAATACACCGTGCATTAAGGAACAGAAATGGCCAAATTAATACTCAGCTTTGACAACAAGCCTTTAAAAGAATATGAGCTCGATCAGGAAATCATTACTATTGGGCGGAAACCGAACAATGATATCCATATCGACAACCTTGCAGTAAGCGGTACCCATGCCAAAGTTCTGACGATTCTCAATGATTCTTTTATCGAAGATCTCAATAGCACAAATGGCACCTTAATTAATGGCAAACCTATTACCAAGCATTCCTTAAAGAATGGCGAAAAAATTATCATTGGCAAGCATACGCTTGAATATGTCAATGAAGCCGAAGAAGCCGGTGAAGGTGAATTTGAAAAGACCATGATCATTCGTCCGGATACAAATGATCAACCCGTCTCCAGTGAAACCAGCAAAAAACTGGAAAAATCAATTGGAAAAATCGCTGCTGACCTGGCTTCTGCGGGAGCTGCAGGCGCGAGCGAACAGACCGAAGCTTCTCTGGAACTACTCAGCGGTGCCAACAGTGGCAAACGCATGAAAATCACCAAGATCCTGACCACTTTAGGCAAGCCAGGAGTACAGGTAGCGGCGATTACACGCCGCCCTCTGGGTTTCTTCCTGATCGTGGTCGATGCAGGTTCCTATGAAAAACGCCCTCTGGTCAATGACCAGGAAGTTGGCACTCAGGCCCATCCTCTGAATGACAAAGACATTATCGAAGTTGCTGGCGTAAGAATGGGCTTCTATCTCGAATAATAACAGTCCTTTTTATTTCACAAATCTATTTAACAAAAACAGCGATAGACTCCACGTGCCTTGTGTGTGGAAACATATCCATAATACCTGCATCGCTTAACCTGTAACCCAGCTCATTAACCAGAACACCTGCATCACGTGCCAGTGTCGCCGGATGGCAGGAGACATAGACAATTC
>JAPHSZ010000047.1 GCA_026196545.1 Gammaproteobacteria bacterium | reverse complement strand
CGAGTGCGTAGTTGTTCGAGCAGTTAACGACTTCGGCGCTGACAATGTCCAGCCCGAGTTGTCCCACTGAATTAACGACGTTAGCAAAGATCGCTTCTCTTGATGGAGTGTATACAAAAAGCTCCAGGCTTTCGGACTGGTTGTTAATCCGGGTTTTGATCAACGGTTGGTTGTTGTCGCCTTTATTAAAGATTAACTGTGTATGCCAGAGAATTTCGCCAGGTGTATGCCTGAGAAAATATTCATCATTGAGGTGTTGCCAGATATCGTGTACCTGATGCGTGCTGATGCCCTTGAGGTCTAACATGCGCAGGGCATCGGTCTGGTTCAACTGAATGGTTTCCAGTTTATCGACCTGTGAGTCAATACCTTTGCGAAGCAGGTCGGCAGTTTTGTTGTATAGCTCGATTAGCAGGTTGTCTTTCCAGCTATTCCACTGTGTAGGGTTGGTGGCGCGGATGTCTGACATGGTTAGCAGGTAAAGATAATCCAGTTGCGTAAGAGTGCGCACGGTTTCTGCAAATGCCCTGATAATATCCGGGTCGCTGATGTCTTTTCTTTGTGCCGTGATGGACATAAGTAGATGGTTGCGTACCAGCCAGCTGACCAGCTCGGCATCATTGGCTTTCATGTTGTGATTGATGCAGAATTCAAGCGCATCTTCTGCGCCGAGAATAGCGTGATCGCCCTGGCGGCCTTTGGCGATGTCGTGAAACAGGCCGGCAAGATAGAGTAACTCCGGCCGCTTTAAATGATGGAAGATGCCGCTGGCCAAAGGGTTTTCGTGGCAGAACTCGGGCACAGAAAGTCGACGCAGGTTGCGAATGACAAACAGCGTATGTTGATCGACAGTGTAAGCGTGGAACAGGTCATATTGCATGCGCCCAACGATCGATTCGAACGCTGGCAGGTAGGCCGCAAGAATCCCATAGCGGTTCATCCTGCGTAGCTCATGGGTGACACCGCGATAATTATTGATGATCTTCATGAACAGTTTTTTTGCCCGGTCTGAAGCCCTGAACTCATCATTGATCAAATATTTGTGTTCGCGAATCAGCCGAATAGTTTCTGCGCGCACGCCCTGGATCTCGGGGTGTTCTTCCATGATGTAAAACAGCTCGAGTAATGCGCCTGGTTGTTCAATGAAAAGCCTTTGGTTGCGAGCTTCCAGGTAACCATGGCGGGTCTGGAAAGCGCTGTTAATGATCTCGGGCTCGCAGTCTTCATCGGCGTAAAGGATCGCCTCCCTGAATAACTGCAGCAGCATTTCATTGAGCCGTTCAAGTTCCATAACGGTCCGGTAGTACTGTTGCATGAATTGCTCAATGGCCTGATTGTTGTGATTGGTTTCGTCGTCTTTAAAGCCAAATTCATAGGCGAGGTCGCGCTGATAATCGAATAGCAGCCGATCTTCTCTACGGCCAGCGAGGTAGTGCAGGCTGCAACGGATTTTCCATAGCAGGTGCTGGCCTTCGAGCAGGCTGTCGAGTTCGTCCTGGTGCAGGAAATTTTTCTCGACCAGATCGTGCATGGTTTCAGCATTGAAGTGGCGCTTGGCTACCCAGCCGATCATCTGAATGTCGCGCAGGCCGCCACGGCTTTCCTTGATGTTAGGCTCAAGGCTGTATGCGGTATCGTTAAACTTGCCGCTGCGTTGTAACTGCTCTTCCAGCTTGGCCTGAAAATAAGACCGGTTGTCCCAGATCGAGTCAGGTCCAGTCTGCTGTTTCATCTGTGCAAACAGTGCCTGGTCACCGCTGAGCAGTCGGGCTTCCATGATATTGGTGACCACAGTGATGTCTTTTTCTGCTTCTGCGATACATTCGCCAAGCGTTCTCACGCTGTGGCCAATTTCCAGGCGGCTATCCCACAATATTGTCAGGTAGCGTTCCAGCGCATCTCTGGTTGTCTCGTTTTCCTCTTCATCGAGCAACAACATCAGGTCGATGTCAGAAGCAGGGTGTAGTTCGCCGCGACCATAACCGCCAACGGCAATCAGCGATACCCTTTGTTCGACATCGCGCAGCATATAATTGAATACGATGACCAGCAGGAGATCAATCAGTTGAGCGCGACCGAAAACAATCGCGTTAACATCCATGCCGTTCTGGTAAAGTTTTTTCAGGCCATCATTAATCTCTGCGACCGCTTTTTTAAGCTGGCCCAAAATCCCATCACTGTCTTCCTGTAGCGCTTTTTCCAGTTCAGATAAATCAAGCAGTTGTTCAATTTCCCTGTTTTGGGGGCGCGGATTATTTTGCATGATGGTTTTTATATTTCGTCACCCGGACACTGGGTCAGGATGTCATGACCGGTTTCTGTGACCAGGATGGTGTGTTCCCACTGTGCTGATGGACTATGGTCTTTGGTCACCACGGTCCAGTTATCGTTGAGTAGTTTGACGTCGCGTTTGCCGGCGTTGATCATCGGCTCGATGGTGAAAATCATGCCTGGTTCGAGCTGCACACCAGTGCCGGCCTTGCCGTAGTGCAGGACCTGTGGCTCTTCGTGGAAACCCCGGCCAATGCCGTGGCCACAATATTCGCGAACCACGGAGCAGTTTTTTGATTCAGCATATTGCTGGATGGCGTGGCCGATATCACCGAGATGGGCACCGGCTTTGACCTGTTCAATGCCGCGTATCAGGCATTCATGGGCTATTTCTGAGACGCGTTTTGCCTTGACTGGTGGCTCACCAATGTAAAACATCTTGCTGGTGTCACCGTGGAACTCATCTTTGATGATGGTGATGTCGATATTGACGATATCGCCCTTTTTGAGCTTTTTATCGCTGGGGATGCCGTGGCAGACCTGATGATTCACCGAGGTGCAGATGGATTTTGGAAAGCCGTGGTAATTTAGCGGTGCGGGAATGGCTTTTTGTTCATTGACGATGTAGTCATGGCAGATTCTGTCTAGTTCATCGGTGGTGACGCCGGCTTTGACGTGGGGGCGGATCATTTGCAGTACTTCGCCTGCAAGGCGGCCGGCAATGCGCATTTTCTCAATTTCCTGTTTATTTTTTATCTGTATGGTCACGGCAATAATTCTATGTTAATCAGGTTGTTAGGGTGTCTGTAAGCAGTCTTCAGACTAGCTTCAAATGTTGTTTCTTTGTCTCCAATATGGTATAAAGCCGCCGCGCTCAAGGTTTCCTTGAGTATTAACGGGATATAGTAACTGTCCACAGGCAGACTATATCGAATTTTACTACGCACATATACCGTCACATGCAATTGGGTGCCGTCTTAGAAAACGGTTATTTCATGGGGTATATGGAGGCATAACCCTTTTAGGAGAAAAACATGTCTAATGTATCAATGCGCCTGATGCTTGAAGCTGGCGTTCACTTCGGTCACCAAACTCGTTTCTGGAATCCAAAAATGTCTGAATACATTTTTGGTGCACGTAACAAAATTCATATTATCAATCTTGAAAAGACTTTACCCATGTATAACGATGCGGTAAATGCGCTGGGCAAGATTGCCTCAAACAGAGGCACCATCCTTTTTGTTGGTACTAAACGCGCCGCCCGTCAGATTGTAGGCGAAGAAGCAGAGCGTTGTGGTATGCCTTATGTAAATCATCGCTGGTTGGGTGGTATGTTGACCAACTTTGCGACTATCCGTCAGTCAATCCAGCGTTTGATTGACCTGGAAGAAATGTCCACTAACGGCTCTTTTGACCGTTTGATCAAAAAAGAAGCACTGGGCCTGACCCGTGAAATGGAAAAGAAAGAGAAGGTTCTTGGTGGTATTAAGAACATGAAAGGCCTGCCTGATGCGGTTTTTGTTGTTGATGTAGGCCACGAAAATATTGCCGTACAGGAAGCCAATGTGCTTGGTATCCCCGTGTTTGGTATCGTTGATTCTAATAACTCACCGGATGGCATTGATTACATTATTCCGGGTAATGATGATGCGATTAAGGCGCTTCGCCTGTATACACAGGGGATTGCAGATGCAGTGATCGAAGGCCGTGCAGCAGCTGTTATCCAGAAAGCGGAAGAGCCTGCAAAAGAAAAGGCTGCAAAAGCGACGGTTAAGAAGAAAGCTGCACCTAAAAAGAAAGCTGCACCAAAAGCTGAAGAAGTAGCGGCTGAAGCTGAAGCAGCTGTAACAGATGAAGCGCCAGCTGAAGAGAAAAAAGCGGCGCCCAAGAAAAAGGCTGCCCCTAAGAAGAAAGCGGCGCCCAAGAAAAAGGCTGCCCCTAAAAAGAAAGCGGCGCCTAAAAAGAAGGCCGCTAAAAAGGATGACGAATAGTCATTATTCTGAATCCTGAATTATTATTATTTAGAGAGGTGAAATGATGCAGATTACAGCGTCTATGGTTAAAGAACTGCGTGAGCGTACCGGCTCAGGCATGATGGAATGTAAAAAAGCACTGCAGGAAGCGGAAGGTAATATCGATACTGCAATCGAAAATATGCGTAAGTCTGGCCTGGCCAAGGCTGACAAGAAATCGGGTCGTGTTGCAGCGGAAGGGCGTGTAGCCATTGAAATCAGCGAAGATGGTAAAAAGGCTGTTATTTTAGAAGCTAACTGTGAAACTGATTTTGTTTCAGGTGGCGATGAGTTTATGTCATTTGCTTCAGCAGTCGCTAAAACAGCGCTGGCTAACCAGCCTGCTTCTGTTGAAGCACTGGTTGCGCTGCCAATCGAAGGCGGCGAAGGCACGATTGAAGAGACTCGTCAGGCGATGGTTGCCAAGATTGGTGAAAACATTCAGGTTCGTCGTTTTGAACTACTGGAAACTGAAAATGGTTCTTTCGGTAGTTATGCCCACGGTGCACGTATGAGCGTACTGGTTGAAATGGAAAATGGTAATGATGAACTGATCAAGGACATCGCCATGCACATCGCTGCCAGTAACCCAATGTGTGTTGCAGAAGAAGATGTTTCTGCCGACGTGCTTGAAAAAGAAAAAGAGATCCTGCGTGCTCAGGCACTGGAAAGCGGCAAGCCTGCAGATATCGTAGAAAAAATGCTAACCGGCCGTATCCGTAAATATCTAGCTGAAATCACACTGGTAGGTCAGCCCTTTGTTAAAGATCCGGACAAAACGGTTGGTGCTTTGCTGGGTGAAGCCGGTGCAACCGTTACCCGTTTCGTTAGATATGAAGTAGGTGAAGGCATCGAGAAGAAAGTAGAGAACTTCGCCGATGAAGTAATGGCGCAGGTAGGTGCTAGCTAATCGGCTGGCAATAATGAGAAAAACGAAGAACCGGGAATTTGCCCGGTTTTTTGTGTAATCCATCTGGAATTGTTATGACCTCAAAATCGACCCTGTACAAGAGAGTTTTGATCAAGCTCAGTGGCGAGGCGCTGATGGGCGAGATGGATTATGGCATTGATCCGGCGATGATTCATCGTGTCGCCAGGGAAATTGCAGAAGTGGTTGCAATGGGCGTTGAGGTTGGCGTGGTTATCGGCGGCGGTAATATTTTTCGTGGCGCCGGCCTGGCTGAGTCAGGCATGAACCGCGTTACTGGAGACAGCATGGGCATGCTGGCGACCGTAATGAACAGTCTGGCGATGCAGGATGCGCTGGAGAAGCTGGGCCAGCCGGCAGTGGTCATGTCTGCACTGGCGATGCCTAGAGTTTGTGAGGAGTTTACCCAGCGCGATGCGATTGCTCATCTTGAAAACTCACAGGTGGTTATCTGTGCGGCGGGCACCGGCAATCCCTATTTTACTACCGATACGGCCGGTTGTTTGCGTGCCATTGAGATCAAGGCCGATGTTATAATGAAGGCGACCAAGGTCAATGGTGTGTTTGATTCTGACCCGGTGAAGAATCCGGATGCCAGACGCTTTGAAAAACTGAGTTATGATGAAGTGCTGGATAAAAATTTACAGGTGATGGATGCAACAGCAGTGGTGTTGTGCCGTGATAATAAATTACCGCTAAGAATATTTAATTTAAACGATGCGGGCGCGTTGCCCGAGGCGCTAGTAAATCAGTCTATTGGTACTGAGGTTGTTATGATGGGAGACGATAAATGATCGATGAAATTATTGAAGATGCTGAAACCCGTATGGGAAAAAGCGTTGAGTCTTTACGCGCTGAACTGACCAAAATTCGTACCGGTCGTGCACACCCAAGCTTGCTGGACCATATCACTGTGGAATATTACGGTACAGCTACGCCTTTATCTCAGGTGGCCAATGTGTCGGTTGAAGATGCCAGAACACTGATGATTACCCCCTGGGAAAAAGATATGGTGGCGCCGATAGAAAAGGCCATAATGAAATCCGACCTGGGTTTGAATCCTGCAACAGCAGGTACGGTGATCCGTATTCCAATGCCCCAGCTTACCGAAGAACGCCGTCATGACCTGGTGCGTGTGGTGAGAAACGAAGCTGAAAACGGCCGCATTGCAATCAGGAATATTCGCCGTGATGCTAATAGTGATTTTAAAGATTTGCTGAAAGAAAAAGAAATTACCGAAGATGAGTCCAGGCAGGCAGAAGATAGAGTGCAGAAGCTGACTGACAGTTTTGTTGCCAAGGTTGATGAAGTGCTGGCAGCAAAAGAAGCCGAATTGATGGAAGTGTAGAGCGGGTTTACTCTGAAGTGTTATTAATGAGAGAAAGTGACCATTCACCCAGAATTCCAAAACACATTGCGGTTGTCATGGATGGCAACGGTCGCTGGGCAAAAAAGCGTTTTTTACCGAGAACGGCAGGCCATCACGCCGGTGTTAATGCCACCCGGGCAATCGTCGAAAACTGTGACCAGCTGGGTATAGAAGCGTTAACTGTTTTTGCGTTCAGCAGTGAGAACTGGAAAAGGCCCGAAAAGGAAGTAAATTCGCTGATGTCGATATTTATTTCGACACTCAAAAGTGAAATGATGAAGTTGAAGAAACTAAATGTTTGTGTCAAATTCATCGGTGATCGCACGGCGTTCCCTCAGGAACTGCAAACTGTTATAAATGAAACTGAAATTCAGACGGTTGATAATACCGGGCTGGCCTTAACCATTGCTGCAAATTATGGTGGCCGCTGGGATATTGCCCAGGCCTGTAGGCGCATTGCACAAAAAGTGTCTTCAGGTGAGTTATCTGCCGATGCTGTTGATGAATCTTTGGTCTCTCAAGAAATGTGCCTGTCAGATTTGCCTGCAATTGATCTTTTTATAAGAACAGGTGGTGAGAGCCGTGTTAGTAACTTTCTGTTATGGCAGCTGGCTTACGCTGAATTATATTTTACCGATACCCTGTGGCCGGACTTCAATGATGCGTCGTTGGAAAGCGCCATTACCTGGTATGGAACGCGCCAGCGTCGTTTTGGTGAAACCCCTGATCAGGTTGAAAATAAGAAGGTAGTGACCAAGTAAATGTTATTGCATCGCGTTCTGACGGCTGTTCCACTTGCGTTGGCCGTGATCTGGTTGATTCTTTACCAGCCTTCATCGAATCTGCTGTATGTTTTAATTCCAGTCTCTTTTGTCTGTGGCCACGAGTGGGCGCGTCTCGCTGGTGTGCAATCGGCCCTGTTTCAGCTTGCTTATTCGGTAATACTCAGCGTGTTTTCCTGGTTTTGTGTCAGCTATCTATTTCAATACGTTTATATTCTGCTGCTGCTGGCATCTTTGTGGTGGTTTGGGGTTTTGTTTTTTCTGAAAAAAGCCCAGCCCGAATTGAAACAGCTCCTGTTTTCACCGGCCAAGTTGCTGGTTGCTTTCTGGATAGTGCCATCATCCATGATTGCGATGTATGTTATTCATAGCATGGATCGTGGTGCTGAATGGTTGTTGTACAGCATGATGCTGGTCTGGATAGCAGATAGTGGTGCTTATTTCAGTGGCAAGAAATTTGGCAGGAACAAGCTGGCACCGAAGGTGAGTCCCGGAAAAACGCTGGAAGGTCTCTGGGGCGCCCTGTTGGCCAGTAGTATTTATTCCGCACTGGCGGCTTATTATTTTGATCTGCCTGCCATAAAATTTTTATTGTTGCTCGGCCTGTCACTGATGCTGACTGTCATGTCCGTGGTTGGCGATTTGTATGAAAGCTTTTTAAAGCGCGAGGCGGGTATCAAGGACAGCGGCCGTATTCTGCCCGGCCATGGCGGAATTCTTGACAGAATAGATAGCTTAACTGCAACAGCGCCAATTTATGCGTTGTGTTACGTGATTATTGGCTGGTAATAATTAGTGAAACGTCATTTATGTATATTGGGCTCTACAGGCTCTATCGGTTTAAGTACGCTTGATGTAGTACGCCGTCATTTAGATAAATTCTCTGTTAGGTCTCTATCTGCTAACGCAAGTGTCGATGCCATGTATGAGCAGTGCAGCGAGTTTTTACCTGAAACCGTTGTGATGGTAAGTGAAAAAGCTGCTGATGAATTATCTCAAAAACTTATTACATCAGGCATCGAACATATCAATGTGCAATCAGGTGTTAAAGCATTAGAGGAAATTGCTCAAGCAAAAGACACAGATACCGTTATGGCTGCAATTGTTGGTGCGTCTGGATTGTTACCTACACTTGCTGCTGTAACCGCTGGGAAACGTGTATTACTGGCGAATAAAGAAGCATTGGTCACGTCAGG
>JAPHSZ010000214.1 GCA_026196545.1 Gammaproteobacteria bacterium | reverse complement strand
TGAAAGATCACATCATTTATCTGCACTCGTTTTCAAAGTCCTACGCCATGGGTGGCTGGCGCCTGTCGTATATGGTCATGCCTGCCGAATTAAAACGCGAAGCGATAAAAGTGCATGACGCGACCATGATCTGCGCGCCAAGTATTTCCCAGCTCGCCGGCATCGTCGCACTGAGCCAGCCATCGAACCATAAGCAGGAATTTGAAACCATACTGGCAAAACGCCGCGAACTCATTTTGCAGCGGCTCGACAATGTGCCGCAGGTTTTTAGCTACGATAAACCCGAAGGTGCGTATTATGTCTTCCCGGAAATTATCACGCCACATACCAGCTCAAGAGAGTTCGCCATAGATTTACTCAATAACGCCAAAGTCACGGTAACACCGGGCAGCGCCTTTGGCCCCTCGGGCGAACATCACGTGAGAATGGCGTATTGTGTAGATGAAGATGTTATTAATCTGGCGTTTGACCGGATTGAAAACTATTTTAAGAGGTAAAGGGGAGTACCCCAGCCTGACCTCGTTCTTTCTTTTGAGTCCTGCACGGTTTTTGATTAGAAAGCTGAAGTGTGGGGTAGAACTGGATTGATGTGTTGCTAGTTTTTGTTTGAGGTAAAGCAGGGAGAATACAATTTACATTCATGTAAATTGCCCTTCGGGCCATCAGTACAAAACACTGATGTTCAAATTCGTTCCTGACGAATTTGTCGAACTCCAACGGGAGCTTTCATCTGCCCAACCATCACCAATAAAAAAGCCCCTCAGAAATCTGAGGGGCTTCGTTATTGGTGGAGGCGGGGTCAATGGGTATGGTGATGTAAATCGTTGATTAATATAAATAATACAGGTATGTGCTATGCCGGATGTTACAACCAGTGTTACTAAAAAGCTAAGTCACTCCATGTATTAAATACCCGTTTTAGTAGAAAGCTGATTACTGTAGGATATATTTTCTAAAGCTAATAGGCATTAATTCCCTGTATTCATTTTCCAGCATCATTATTCTAGCCTTATCAGCATCAAATTTATTTCGGTGCTTGTTTGCTGGCTTAGGCCACCAGCGACAGCTTTCCATTAAATCATTCACAAGAAACACTAGATTGTCGTGACATATCTTTTTTCTGGCCGCTCTTATACGACTAGCTAAATAATATTGCCTGTAACCATTCTGGGAGGCGTAGGCGGGCTTTATACAGAGCCTACAGGCAAACACACCAGAAAAGTACAAAACGCCACAGCGGCGATTACAGGCGGGGCATTGATACCAGAGCCTAGTGCCAAAAGTCACTTTGGTTTCTACAAACTTGATCTGGTAGCCCATGTTGTCAGTGGTGAAGATGAAAAGACCATCATTGTTACGCTGTACATCTATTTCCAGCTTGCCTATATACCTATTGTTACATTTCAGAGTGTGCCGTTTGTCTGTGGGTAACTTTAGGCAGGTTTTGATCACGGCTAAGGTCAGGCGGTAATATTGTCCTGTACGCTTTCTAGTTCGGTGATGTGTGATGTGATTAGCTATTGTTATGTCCTAAATCATTTGAGAACTGGTACTATTATAACCGACTAGTTGAAAAGTCTTTGGTATGCGTTGGCCTGTATCCCTTGCCTCTACCTTTTGCTAAATATGAAACCCACCAGATAACATCGGCTATATCTTCGAAGTTATTTCTTGATATGTTTTTATAGTAACCTGATTTGTTAGGCGTTGATTCTGTGCCACCTAAAGAACGCCAAATTTTATCGGCAATTTTTACAGCTCTAATGCCTCCCTTGATCTTATGACCGTCAAGGAAAACAACAAAATGATAGTGCTGGTTTTTTTTCTTTTCTATTTCTCTAGCCCATGCGTAACCAATGCGCTTAAATTGATATTTCTTGATTAGCTCTGATTTATATTTGCTGATAAATTCTGAAATAATCTTATTGGTATCTGTGTAGTCTGGAATATGTAAATCAAAGCGTATTATATGAACTTTGCTGTGGTGATTTAGCATGATTTCCAGTTGTTCTAATATCCGTTTTAGTATGTGCGTATAAATCCCGCTAGGCTTCGAATTTACAAAATAGGCTTGGTCTTGAAAGGTCGTAATATCCGAATAGCTGATATAATTAGCCATGCTTTAGCTGATAACAATAAAAGGCACATAGATAATATATATAAACCTAGTTACTGACTGGCTAGTACATAAGCCCAAAGCCTTTGTTGGCGCGGGCAGGGTATTAATATATTGCTTTATGTTGTAATTTAAAACCTGTAAATCATGTTCAATAACGTCTTGTACGTTTCTTACTAATTGATTTAAAACAGTAAAATAATTTACATGGTGAAAAGTATTATTCATTGTGTTTAACTCTATTTGGGGCTGGTGGCTAGGTCTCCAAACTTTCACCACCAACCCGTTTTTTAGGAAGCCCGTTTGATTAAATCATTCGGGCTTTTTTTTGCTTTTGTAAGATTTGATTTGTTCATCAGTCATGTAAACAATATCAACAGGGAAGGGTGGTATTAATCCTGTGAACGGGCAAAGCACCCTCCCATGAGATAGCATAAAATCAAAGCATTTTTTCTGAAGTGCTGAAGCTATACTGTGAAGATTATGAATCCCGATATATCGACATAACCGAGTGTTTAACTTATGGCCTTGAGCAATAACTCGCAGTATATAAGTTTCTTGTGTGTCGTAATTTTTTGGTTCTGGTAAGCCTAGCTCTAAGCACTTGTCGCTATGAATCATCATTACGCTGCCACCCCCATTGAGCCTTTGCGCTGCTCAATTAAGTCTTTAACAATTTCCTGGGTTTCAGCTTTTGATTTGCCAGCCATTAGCGCAAGCAGAATAGCCGTGGTTTCATAATCAGGCCAACCTACAGCACGCGCCCCTAGGAGGATTGGCGGTGTAAATAAACCTTCTTTGATGCGAGAGTGTAAGGTTGATCTTGACCAGCCAGTACGGTCAAGAACAATTGGTTTACGTTCGATTTTAAGGGTTGGTTTTGCGTTCATATCATCGGTTTCCTAATGGAGTTAATAATGTACTACCGATGCTTATTATACGTATGAATTGTTTTTTTCAGTCAACTACCACAGGAGAAATTATTTGGTGTTTTTTTCTCCAAATTTATATAATTGGAAGGTGGTCTATTTTTGCCGATACACTGTCTTTTACGTTATGTGTTTTTATATCTTTATTTCTAATTTTCCATCCTAATTCGTTTGCTGCGTTTGCCACTATTACATATGCCGATTGCTCAGGCCATTTTTCTGAATACGCTCTAATTTTTATATCCTTTAGGTCTATCATTTCTCTGAAAGGGTGATGATCATCTATTAGCATATGAACAGCCGATGATAATAGTGTATCTCTTACATATCTACTTGAAATACTACCTGTAGTCGGTCTGCTGTCTTCGCCTGAAAGGTGTCTAATGACGAGGTTATGTAGAGGTTCTGGCATGATCTCATTTTTATTTATAAATATTGCTGCCAGCAACATGGTTGTGTCCCATGATTGAATAGTTTTGACGGCATCCAACACAAGTTTATTAATCACAACTTTAATATCTTGATCATCTAGCCACTCTTTGATTCGAGATTGAATAATTGTTCTTGCTTGGTCGGCTAGGTCAAAAGGGTCTTGCGATGAATGATGTAGTAGACGGTATATGCTTTTGGCGTAAAACTTGTTTACATGGTCTATATCGCTATTACTTTTGCTGTAGCTTTCGTATGCTTGTTTCTTTTCTGCTAAAAATCTTTTAACTTTTTCTGTAATGTCTTGGATTTCTTCATCAGTTAACTTCTCGTACTTCATCCCCGTTTACTCCTGTTCTTGTAAATAATATGCGACCACCATTCCATCATTTCTCTGCGCTGCTCTAAGTACTCAGCGCGATTATATGCGCGTCTGGTTTCATTTGGGTCAATATGTGCGAGGGCGGCTTCAATAACGTCATAATTAAAACCCTGCTCATTTAGCGTGGTACTTGCCAGCGACCTCAAACCATGCGCGACTAGTTTCCCGCTATAGCCCATGCGTTTGATTGCGACGTTGGCAGTAGATGAATTTGTGTGTGTTCTGGGCTTGTTGTGTGAGGCGAATACATGCGTTCTATGTCCTGATAGTGGGCGCATTATTTCCAGTATCTCAAGTGCTTGTTCTGTCAATGGCACTGTATGGGGTCTTTTTTTCTTCATTCTGGAAGCGGGGATATTCCAGAGGCCGTTTTCCATGTCTATTTCATCCCAGCAAGTGCCAGCGGCTTCACTTGGCCTAACCATTGTGTGTAACTGCCACTCTATCAGGTGGCGCGTTGTTTTGGTTATGTTGGCACTGCTTAGTGAATTTAGGAATTCTGGAAATTCTGAAATGTTGATCGTTGGCAGGTTCTTTTTATCAGGTGAGGCAAAGCTGCTTTTAATACCTGATAGTGGATTGCTACCGACTAGCCCTGTGTTTATGGCGTAGGTCATTACTTCATTCAATCGCTGTGAAAGTCGCTTCACGGTCTCCAGAGAGCCTTTAGCCGCTATCGGTTCAAGTGTTTTTATGGTGTCCGGTGCGTTGATTTTGTGAATGGGTAGCTTGCCTAATGATGGCAAGATGTGAAGCTCTAAAGAACGCCATATATCCAGAGCATACTCAGGCGACACGGTTGTTTTTTTGACCTCATACCAACGAAGGGCTACATGCTCGAATGTGTTATTCGCTTTACTCTGTTCTTGTTTGTCTTTATCGGTTCTAGCCTCTTTAGGGTCAATGCTCTGTTTAAGCAATTCTTGGGCTTCTAGGCACTGTTTTCTGGCTTTACTTAGGGTTACAGGGGGGTATGTACCAAAGCTGATATTTGCTCGTTTTTTTGTGTAAGGGCGGCTGTAATTAAACACCCAGAGCTTAGTGCCGTTAGGCTTCACCCTGAGCATTAATCCTTTGCCGTCGCACAGGTTGTATTCCTTGTCTTTGGGTTTGGCGTTTTTGACCTGTGTATCGTTGAGAGGTTTGGCTATTCGGGGCATTTTAGTAACATCCTGATTGTTGTTTGATTCGATGTTACTACAGGTGTTACTAAGAATGCTAGATGTTACTAAACATTATCAGTTGCTATAGGTCGCTAAATATTGGTAAAGTGCTGATTTTAGACGTAAAAAAAGCCGTCCTAAGACAGCTTTGATTACTATATTGGTGGAGGCGGGGAGAATCGAACTCCCGTCCGCAAGCACTCCGCCATCGGCTCTACATGCTTATCCTATTCTTAATTTAACCAGCAGCTACCCAATAGGCAGGGAAAACTGAAGGCGATTCTGGATAGGTTTTAGCGAATCCACACCAGACATGCTTCATCGCGAGCCTGTATGAGTCGACCCCGGTGATCTGAGCGTACAGGCACACGTCAGGCCGAGGGCTATGAGCAGGTTATTAAGCTGCTAAAGCGTAGTTGTCGTCGTTGGCAACTATAAGTTTTGTGAATGGTTTTAAGAGGTACTTCACACCTCTGCATGCACCTCAGGTTTTGCTACCCACGTCGAAGCCATGTCGCCCCCGTGTGTGTGACATCCTGAAATGTCGTAATGAGCTGGTCAAGGCTCTGGCGCGATTATACGCCTGGAATGTGCAATCTGCTATGTCTTATCCACTGTTCGTGGTTTAATCTATCACGGCTTTGCTTTATCATTCCGACTTTGCTAACACTCATACTAATAAGGGCATTATGCTGCATATTCAAGGGTCTCCCGCACTATCCGATTTTCGTCTAAATAAGCTGCTGGAAGAGCTGAAATCGCTGGTTCCAGCGGTTTCCGGTCTGGCTACGCACTTTGTGCATTTTGCCGATGTCACTGAGGCACTTTCTGACGAAGAAAGTTCCATTCTGGGACGTTTATTGCAGTACGGCCCGAAAATCGAGGATATCGACTGCGAAGGTACTTTATTTCTTGTAACACCGCGTGCTGGTACGATTTCTCCCTGGTCGTCGAAGGCGACGGATATTGCCCACAACTGTAATTTAAATAAGATTTTGCGACTGGAGCGTGGCATTGCCTACGTGGTGGCCTGTGATGCGGGTGCTACGCTGTCTGAAGCTGATATTGTGGCGATTGATGCCTGTTTGCACGATCGTATGATTGAATCTGTACTTCGCTCATATGAAGAAGCTGAAGCCCTGTTTACTCATATGTCACCCGAGCAGGGCAATACCGTGGATATTCTCAGCGGTGGCATCGAAGCCCTGCGTAGCGCCAATACCGAGCTGGGGCTGGCGCTGTCTGATGATGAAATCGATTATCTGGTTGATTTTTATATTTCTATTCAGCGTAATCCGGTGGATGCCGAGCTGATGATGTTTGCCCAGGCCAATTCCGAGCACTGTCGCCACAAGATTTTCAATGCCGACTGGATTATTGACGGTGAGGCGCAGGATAGATCACTGTTCAAGATGATCCGCAATACCTATGAGATGCACTCTGAGGGTGTTTTGAGTGCCTACAGCGATAACTCGGCGGTGATGGCTTCCCACGCTGCGCCACGTTTTACTGTGAATGCTGGCAGTAAACGTTATGGATACAATACAGAACATATCGCCCTGTTGATGAAGGTGGAGACGCATAATCATCCAACGGCGATTTCACCTTTCCCCGGCGCGGCCACAGGTTCCGGTGGTGAGATTCGTGACGAAGGTGCCTCTGGGCGTGGTTCCAAGCCTAAAGTCGGGCTGAGCGGTTTTTCGGTATCGAACCTGAAAATTCCGGGATTTGCCCAGCCCTGGGAAACCGATAATGGCAAACCGGGCCGTATTGTGTCCGCGCTGGATATCATGCTCGAAGGCCCGATTGGTTCGGCGGCATTTAATAATGAGTTTGGCCGTCCGAATATCGCCGGTTATTTCCGCACCTTTGAAGAAAAAGTGCCAGGCGCTGACGGTGATGAAATCCGCGGCTACCACAAGCCGATTATGTTGGCCGGTGGTTACGGCAATATTCGCGAAGATCACGTTGAAAAATTGCATATTCCAGTCGGTACACCCATCGTCGTGCTCGGCGGCCCGGCGATGTTGATCGGCCTGGGTGGCGGTGCGGCTTCATCGATGGCCAGTGGTACCAGTGCCGAAAATCTGGATTTTGCCTCGGTGCAACGTGGCAACCCGGAAATGGAGCGCCGTTGTCAGGAAGTGATCGACAGCTGCTGGATGCAGGGTGATAACAATCCAATTTTATCTATCCACGATGTCGGTGCCGGTGGCCTGTCCAACGCCTTGCCCGAGCTGGTACACGACGGTGGTTGTGGCGCCGAGTTCGAGCTGCGTGAGGTACACAACGATGAGCCGGGCATGACACCAATGCAGATCTGGTGCAACGAATCGCAGGAACGTTATACCATCGCGATTGATCCTGAAAAAATTGAAGATTTCAAGGCGCTGTGCGAACGCGAGCGTTGCCCTTATGCGATCCTTGGTAAGACAACGGAAAAACTGGACCTACGCGTACACGACAGGCATTTTGATAACTACCCCGTAGACATGCCGCTGGATGTGCTGCTCGGCAAGCCGCCTAAAATGTTGCGCGATGTAAAAACCGTTCGCATCAACCAGAAGGCTTTTGAAACTAACAGCATCGATATTAACGAAGCCGCATTCAATGTGTTACGTCTGCCTTCGGTCGCCAGTAAATCCTTTTTGATTACCATCGGTGACCGCAGCATTACCGGTATGGTAGTGCGTGACCAGATGGTCGGCCCGTGGCAGGTGCCGGTTGCCGATGTTGCGGTGACCACCTCGTCGTTTGAAGGTTACGTTGGTGAAGCCATGGCCATGGGTGAGCGCACACCGATCGCCTTACTGGATGCACCGGCATCGGGCCGCATGGCGATAGCGGAAGCCATCACTAATATTATGGCCGCGCCGATTGAGAATCTTTCAGACATAAAACTCTCGGCCAACTGGATGGCACCGGCTGGTCACCCCGGTGAAGACGCGCGTTTGTACGAAACGGTTAAAACCGTGGGTATAGATATCTGTCCGAAGCTTGGCCTGACTATTCCGGTGGGCAAAGACTCCATGTCGATGAAAACTGTCTGGGACGAACAGGGTGAGCAACGTGCAGTTACTGCACCATTGTCATTAATTATTACCGCGTTTACAACGGTTAGTGATGTGCGCAAGACTTTAACGCCACAACTGGTGACTGACCAGGGTGAAACAGAATTAATATTGATTGATTTGGGTAATGGTAAAAACCGCCTGGGTGCTTCGGCGTTGGCACAGACCTGTAAGCAGGTGGGCGATGTTCCTCCTGATTTAGATGATACCGAACAGTTTAAATTCCTTTTTGCGGCAATCCAGAAATTAAACAATGATGGTTTATTGCTGGCCTGGCACGATCGTTCGGATGGTGGCCTGTTTGCCTGTCTGGCAGAAATGGCATTTGCCGGTCACTGTGGTCTTGATATCAAGCTCGATTCGTTATCTGACGATAATGTTGCCACATTATTTAACGAAGAACTGGGCGGTGTGATTCAGGTCGCGGCTGATCAAGTTTTGGAAGTGGAGGCCTGGCTTGAACGCTACCAGCTTAAATCCTGCTGTCATCGCATTGGTACGCTTGCGCCTGATTCAGAAATTCGTTTTACTCGCAACAATGAACTCGTTTTTGAATCGGATTTAACCAGCATGCAAAAAGCCTGGAGCGAAACCAGTTACCAGATTCAGTCGATTCGTGATAATTCTGATTGTGCCCAGCAGGAATTTGATGCGATAAAAGAAGACGATGCCGGTATTAATGTATCGCTTTCGTTTGATCCATCAGAAGATATCGCAGCACCGTATATCCAAAGTGGTGTGCGGCCAAGAATTGCAGTATTGAGAGAGCAGGGGGTTAACGGCCAGATCGAAATGGCGGCGGCTTTTGATCGCGCCGGTTTTGATGCGATTGATGTGCATATGAGTGACATTATTAATAATGGTTTAAGCCTGGATCTGTTCAAGGGCCTGGTTGCCTGTGGTGGTTTCTCCTACGGTGATGTGCTCGGTGCTGGTGAAGGCTGGGCGAAAACCATTCTGTTCAACTCGCGCGCACGCGATGTCTTTAGCGAGTATTTTAGTCGCGGCGATACCTTTAGTCTGGGTGTGTGCAATGGCTGCCAGATGATGGCAAATATAAAAGATTTAATCCCCGGTGCTGAACAATGGCCACACTTTGTGCGCAATCAGTCAGAACAGTTTGAAGCTCGTTTTAGTACCGTAGAAGTTATGGATTCGCCCTCAGTTCTGTTAGCCGGTATGCAGGGCTCACGAATGCCGATAGCGGTTGCCCATGGCGAAGGCCGTGCTGAATATGAGTCCAGAGATATGATTGAACAGGCGCACTCGACCTTGCGTTATGTTGATAACAATGGTGAAGCGACAGAGCGCTATCCATTAAACCCCAATGGTTCGCCAGAGGGTTTGAATGGTTTTACCACCGATGATGGCCGCGTCTCGATTATGATGCCGCATCCCGAACGTGTGTTTAGAGCTGTTCAGAATTCATGGCACCCGGAAGAGTGGGGTGAGGATTCACCGTGGATGCGTATGTTCAGGAATGCCCGGGTTTGGGTTGATTGATTAGTTGTTCTATCGCTAATCTGCCAGAATCAATCTCTATTCACAGGTCTTATTTAAGGATATTGGCATTAACCTCTTTACGTTTGTGCTATTTAGGTTAATAATGATCAGGTGTAAGTGTTGCTTTGCATCGTTTTGATACTATTGTATTAGCACTTGATACTCATAAAAATACTTGGAAACAAAATTCAAAAGGGACGATGATAAAATGACAATTCTGGATGTTCTGCTCTTTGTTTTTATCACCACCACCGTTGTTTCAACCACGCTGTGGTTTAGATCTTCCTTAAATCTCAGAAAGAATATTTCTATTTACGCCGAGAAACTGGAAGAGCAGAAAGTTATTGAAGAAAACCTGAGGGTATCCAAACGTGAGCTAAACGGTATTCTTGATAATCTGCAGGATACTTATTATAGAACCGATGCAGAGGGTATTTTGCAATTTGTCTCTTCTTCGGTGGAGCCATTATTAGGCTACACACCTGACGAATTAGTTGGTCATAGTATTACCGAGTTTTATATTAATCCGGATGATCGTGGACCCTTTCTTCAGGCTATGGCTGAAAATAATGGCCACGTCGAACAATATCCCATTACATTAAGACATAAAAATGGGGCCACTGTCTGGATGTCTACCAATGCGCATTTCCTGATGGATGATAAAGGAACGGTAATTGGTGTAGAAGGAACAGGGCAGGACTTTACAGCCAGAAGGCTGGCAGAAAGGAATTTAATTAAAGCAAAAGAGCAGGCAGAGAAGGCTAACAAGGCAAAAAGTCTTTTTCTGGCCAATATGAGCCATGAAATACGCACACCCATGAATGGAGTTATTGGTTTTGCCAGCCTGTTATCAAAAACAAATCTTGATGATAAACAAAATGAATATATCAAAACGATCAATACATCTGTCAATGATCTGTTGGTCATTGTAAATGATATCCTGGATTTCTCGCGTATAGAATCCGGCAAAATGGAGCTGCAGACAGAGGTTGTTAATTTAAGAAACTGCCTGACTACTGTTGTCAGGCTATTTTCAGCATCTGCCGCAATAAAATCATTAAAACTGGAATGCGTGATTGCTAACGATTTGCCTGAGTATATAATTGCTGATCCTCTAAGATTAAGGCAAATTATTTCCAATTTGATCGGTAACGCCATAAAATTTACCGAGCACGGCTCGATAACTTTACTGGTTGAGAAAATTAGTAAGGCGGGTTCTGATGAATTAATAATTAAGGTTATTGATTCAGGAAAAGGAATTTCAACGGCTGATAAAGATCAACTCTTTGATGCTTTTACTCAGGCAGATTATTCGATATATAAGTCTGATTCCGGCACAGGGCTGGGTTTGGCTATTTCAAAACAGCTGACTGAATTAATGCAGGGGGCTATTGGTGTTGAAGATAATGATCAAAATGGTTCTACTTTCTGGATTACTTTGCCTATTATTGAATCGCATACATCTCAAGAGCTGACAAATGAAAATTCTAATGAGATAGGCGGTCACTATGCCGGCTTACATATTTTGGTTGTTGATGATAATGCAATCAACCGCAGGCTTATTACCACTTTACTCAATCAGCGCGATGTAACCACAACAGAAGCTGTTGATGGCAAGGATGCACTCGAAATAGCATTGAATAATGATTTTGATTTGATTTTTATGGATATACGTATGCCTGAGCTCAATGGCGTGGAGGTCACAAAAAAAATACGTGCTATCAAAACTGACCGATATGTACCAATTATTGCACTCACCGCACATGTTCTGCCTCATGAACAGGAGCTGTTTCTACAGGCAGGAATGGATGCCTGTATAACCAAACCTGTTCTGGATCACCAGCTTTTCGAGCTTATTGACCAATGGGCGATGCACGCTAATTCCAAAGATGAAGTGCTGGCCAATTGAAAAGTATTGCCAGTCCGTATTCAATAAATTGTGAATACAACAAATACATAATTCCACTAATGAAATAGAACGATTCTAATTTGCTATTGTCTGTTATGAAAATACAGGAGATAGCATGTCAATAATCATAAAAACCTCATCTGATATTAAAGCGTCAGAAATTACACCTAAATCGGTCTATATGGATCGTCGCCGGTTCATGAAACAGGCCTTTGCCAGTAGTCTGTTGCTGGCGACCGATGCCATGTTGCCGGCCTGGGCAAAGCGTTGGCCCGATCTTGAGGCCAGTCAATTCAATGCCAGTGATAAATTGACCCCTTTTGAGAATGTCACCAGTTATAACAATTTCTATGAACTGGGCACGGGTAAAAAGGATCCGGCGTCGAATGCGTCCATGTTTAATCCAGAACCCTGGTCGATTGCGGTAGAAGGAGAGTGCAATAAGCCGGGTGTGTTTAATCTGGAAGACTTCATCAAGCCTTATGCACTACAGGAATACATTTATCGATTGCGCTGTGTTGAAGGCTGGTCGATGGTGATTCCATGGGTAGGTTTTTCACTGGCCGACATGCTGAAACAGTTTGAACCAAATTCAAACGCCAAATATGTCGAGTTCACCACCCTGCTTGATAAGTCACGCCTACCTGGGCAGGCTCGCCGAGTGCTAAACTGGCCTTATGTAGAAGGTCTGCGTATTGATGAGGCGATGAACCCTTTGCCGATTATGGCAGTAGGGCTGTATGGCGATATTCTGCCGAGCCAGAATGGTGCGCCGATTCGTTTGGTGGTGCCGTGGAAGTATGGCTTCAAGAGTATTAAATCCATTGTAAAAATTCGTTTTACCGAGACCCAGCCAAAAGCCACATGGAATGAACGTGCGCCAGAAGAATATGGTTTTTATTCCAACGTAAATCCTGAAGTTGACCATCCTCGCTGGAGCCAGAAAACCGAGCGCAGAATAGGCGAACCATTCTGGAAGCCCAAGCATAAAACGCAGATGTTTAATGGCTATGGTGAGCAGGTTGCACACCTTTATGCGGGTATGGATCTGGTTAAATACTTCTAAGTATGCCTGTGTCACCGCCAGATAAAACAATATCATTTGTTATCAAGCCTGTTTTATTTTTGCTCTGCCTGCTTCCGTTGGGAGTGTTGGTCTGGGCGGTGTTTAATGACATGCTGGGCGCAAATCCTGCCGAACGGCTAACCCGTGAGACGGGTGAATGGACGCTACGATTTTTACTGATTACCCTGGCTGTAACGCCAGTAAGAAAATTATTGAGATCGCCATGGTTGATTAAACTAAGAAGGATGCTGGGTTTGTATGTATTCTTTTATGCGTCTATCCACATGCTTACCTATATCTGGTTTGACCAGTTTTTTGATGTGGATGAAATTATCAGAGACGTTATTAAACGCCCATTTATCACGGTTGGATTTTTAGCGTTTATTTTGTTAATCCCGCTGGTGCTTACGTCTACAAATAAAATGATACGCCGACTTAAGAAGAACTGGGTAAAGCTGCATAAGCTTATTTATGTTATTGCAGTTCTGGCGATCTTGCATTTTTTCTGGCTGGTAAAAGCGGATTATCAGGAGCTGATTGTTTACGGCCTGATTCTATTGCTTCTGCTTTTTTATCGTCTGTATCAGCAAAGAAAAAAGGGAGTATATTAAGCGACTTCCCCTGGGTAATCAGCCATTCCTGGGTCTTTTGAAACGCCCACCAGTTTTGGATGGTTGATCTTTTTAATATTCAGGACGTTGTTTTTATCTTTGTTTTTGATGATGTAATCACGAACCACGTCCCACATCAGGCGACCTTCGGGGGTGCTATTGACAGCAGCCCAGCCTGCAACGGTATATTTTTCTTCGGCTTCAATCAGGTGGCCGTTATCCAGGCGGGCATCGGTAATGCGCTCATACAGTTTCTTTGATGGGTCGATGGTGTAGTCGAGACCACCAACGCGTACCATATCACCACCCGATTGCAAATATGGATCCGGGTCAAACAGGTTGTCAGCCACCAGTTCCAGAATATTCATCAGATCGTGACCAGTCATTTCTGCAACATAGGTTTCGCCATAGGTCATGGCGCATTGGGTCATGACATCTTCCATGGTGATCCAGTCGCCTTTTAGTGTTGATGTTCCCCAGCGTACGCCGGCAGACAGGGCAACATCGGCTTTATATTCTTCGCGTAGTGCGTTACATAAAATCTGGTCCCAGGTGCCCATAAAATTGCCACGGCGATAGAGCAGACGATCGGCAATGGCGAGTTTTTCATCAAGAATTTCCTTGTAGGTTTTGCCAACCCGGCCTTTGTTATAGAAGCGATCTTTTGCGCGACTCTCGACAATGTTCTCATCATATTTTGTGTTGCGCATCTGGTTGATATAGGCCTGCATTTCCTTGTCGGCGGGCAGGGCCTTTTCAAATACGGGCAGCATCTGGTAGTGCATGTCCTTGACTTCACCGTCCTGAATATCAAAATCCATAACGCCGACGTATTTGCCGTTAGAGCCGGCATTGGTGACCCAGCAGGTATTGCCAGCCACATTTTTAACTTTAACGGGCTGTGGAATGCCGTCGTGGGTATGACCACCGAATACAGCATTCAGGCCGGGAACGCGTTCGGCCATTTTAATGTCCACATCCATACCATTGTGAGAAAGCAGCACGATGGCATCGGGGTTTTCTTCTTCTTTTATCTGTTCAACCAGTTCAATCATGTCATCTTCGCGCAAGCCAAAAGACCAGTCGGGGAAAAACTCCTTGGGGTTGGCATTGCCGGTGCGCGGGAAAGCCTGGCCAATAACGGCAATACGCGCCTTGCCTACATTTTTAATGACATAAGGCTGGAAGGTATGGCCCGTGTCCTCATCATAAAGGCCTCTGCCATCATACTGCTCAATCAGTTTTTCATAGTCTTCATTCATCAGGGCTTCTTCTGTCACCCGGACATTCTGGCCGATAAAGTCACCTTTGAACAAAGCGACATTGCTCAGTACTTCATTTTCCCTGTAGGTGAATTCCCAGTG
>JAPHSZ010000089.1 GCA_026196545.1 Gammaproteobacteria bacterium | reverse complement strand
TGCATAAAAATAAAAAATGAGTCAATAAAATGAGTGCTTTAAAGAAAAAGTTGCTGGCTTTGCCAGTGTTGTTATGTGTATTTGTATCAGCAGGGCAGGTGAAGGCTGTGGGTAATGCCATGGATCAGGTTGTTTTGCATCCTGCTGTCCCCTTACTCGATGAAGCGGGCAATCACGTGCTCGATAGTGGTAATGCCTATAGCTCAAGAACAACCTGTGGTACTGGAGGCTGTCATGACTATGAAGCAATCACACATGCCTTTCATATAGAACAAGGTCGCGATGAGACTCGTGATGATTTTGGTGAGTTACGTGGTCTGACTACTCTGGTTGGTCCTGGCTATTATGGCGGGTACAATTGCATGGGTGGTAGTAATCAGGATCAGCTTGCTAAGAAGAGTAATGCGAGTGCTGATGACTTTGGTGACCTGGGGTCAGCTGACCATATTATGCGATGTGTGAGTTGTCATGCTGGTGGTGGCTGGATGGAGAAAGACAGGAATGGTAATCGCTATGATGAAGTTGATATTGCTTCTGTGCCCAAGTTCGATGGTGATTACTACAGTCGCAATACGAATGCGGATACAGAGGATCCAAGTGGAATTTCTGCGTGGGACTGGAAAAAAAGTGGTGTAGTAGAGAATGATTGCTTGATATGCCATGTGCAATTTGATGCTTTACAGGTTTTTGATCCACAGTTAGATGTTGAGGGGGGAGACTCAGCGTTTGACCATTTTAAATCGTTGCGTGGTACCTATTTGGCTGATGAAGGGAAATTCCGCAGTGTGAATACTTCGATTTTGGAGTTTTTGAATCTTAAGCATGAAGATGGTGTGCAGGTAGATACCTCAGTGGTAACTTTTGATCGCACCACAGAGATACCAGAAGGCGTAGAGATTGATATGCATGCGTCTGAGCCGCCTTATATGTTGCTTGTGGATGAGAATGAACAACCGCTACTCAGATGGAATGCCGCTGCTTTTGATGAGAATAAGAAAGTAGCTATTCCCATGATTCGTTTCCCGGCTAATGACAATTGCATGATGTGTCACCTTACCAGTAACTCTCGCCGTGGCTTTTATGGTTTTGGTGAAGGGGCAGAGGCTATTTACGATGAAGAGGGTGTTGTAATTGAGGACTACCAGGATGATGTACATAAAGGAAAGACATGGATTGAACCTAATGGTGAGGAACGTGCAATAGAAAACTGTAATGCTTGTCATACACGGAATTATTTTAATCCAGCGTATGCCAATGTCGATCTGGATGCGAGCCATAATTTCCTTAAAGGGAATTCAGATATGGATATACGTAATGACCTGGATTATTCACCAAATGCAAAATCCTGTGAATACTGCCATGATGATGCACCAAATCCAGCTATTCCTTCAGGCCATGAAAGTATGCAGGAAGCTCATCTTGCAAAATGGAAAGCAAGTGGTGATATGACTGGGTATCCACAGGAGACACTAGAACGCATTACTCAGACGCATCTGGACGTAGTTAGTTGCCAGGCATGTCACATTACCGGTAAGGAAAGTCGTGGTGAGGCGATATTACCGATGTACAGATATCGTGCAGCTGAAAATGGCGATCTTACAATTATTCCATATAATCCAAAATTGCGTTACTACTGGAAAGATAAAAATAGTGGTCGCATGTTAACTAAGACCGAGCGTGATAGTGTTTTTGAAATGCTTACGGATGATATGGGTGATGAGTATGGAATCATAGTTGATCCGGATACAGGTGAAGAGTTAGGTACAGTGACTGTAAGATTCTCTCACGGCAGCTGGCGTTTTGATGATCCTGAGAACTATGAAACATTTGTTGCACTGAAAAATGCTTTTGACAAAGTACTGAGTGCTAAAGGTGTGGAAAATCCAGATGTAATTATGGTTTGGACAGAATCGAACCAGTATCTGATGTCACACAATACTCGCCCAGCAGTTGCTTCGGTTCAGTGTGAGCAGTGCCATAATGTTAAACAGGATGGATCTTTCAGTGCATTGTTGTCTCCTACTGGTTTATTTGGTGAAGGCAATACTAAGGAAGTTACGCAGTTAATAGATCCTCGATTGGTTGATGAAGGGTTGGTGGTATTTGATTATCCATACATGAAGGCAGATGACACTGGACTGGTTACCGAGAATGTTTCTGATATTCTTTATGCATCAAGACTTAATCCATCTATGTCAATTCTGAATGCTGAAATCACTGATGCAGATTCAGGGGTGTTTAAACGTACGTCTGCCCATGATGCATTCGTGAAGGCAGGAGTAGCAAATACAGAACTAGCTGCTGTTTTGTTCCCTGGTGATAGCGTGTTTGCGTATCAGGCACGCTATGGTAGCAGTGCAATTCGTGGAGTGCTATTAATGGTGGAAGACAATGGTCAAACAGAGCTAACGTTCCCTGATTACAGAGTGCAGGTTAGCTTGTCTAATCTTGATGTGCTTGCTAGTGTTGATGATGCAGGACTGGGTGAATTAGCTTCAGATGTATACTCATTACAAGTAACAGACAGTAACAGTAATGAAGTAACTAACTTTTCGAACAATCGAATGCTGGTGAAAATTCCTTATAAAGGTAGCAATACCAGTTTTGAAGAGGTCAAAATTATCTTCTCTATCGATGGTGGTAATAGCTGGTCAGAAGTTAGTGTAGATGATATTGCCCTAATACAGCCTCACTCTGAAATTGAGGGTGAAGGTCTGGTTGTATTCTGGGCTGATCACTTCAGTGATTACGCTATTGTTGATAGTAGTATCGCGTCTGTAGCTAGTGATACTGGAGATGTTGAAGCTGCATCATCTGGCGGTGGCTCAGCTGATTATGCGCTATTTTTAATTTGGATGTTTGTCATGGTTATAGTGGGCCGTGGCAGAGGTCGTATCAGAGTTTAACTCGCCTCCTTCGAGTGACATTGCCGTGGGGAGTTTGCCTCCTGTCTGGAAGTGAATTCCCACGGAATTTTTTTGAGGCACATAAAAATGAAACAAAAAAGCTTACTCAAGCATGGTGAAAAACTGGTGCCATGGTTAGCCGGTGCAGGTTTTGCTGTGAGCCATATTATTACTTCCTCCAACTGTACCATTCCAAAACAAGGGCGTTGTTCTACCTGTGGTGGATGCGTGGTTGGATTGGCTGCCATTGTTGCCTGGGCTGTGCACAAAAAGAAACACGGCAATGGTATTTATGACGACCAAAGCGCGTGAGTTTAATCGTGCGTTATACCTGACAGGGGTAATGTTATTAATATCGGCAGATGCACAGGCGGGTTTGACGGGACAGCTTGAGGCAACGCTCGAAAGTAACAATAGCCAGTTTGATTCTGAGAGCAGTCTGGAAGAACGGCTTGACCTGTTTTATCAGAATGTTGATGATGGCCTGAGTGCAAATTTAAGCCTGGTTATGGCGCAGCAATCGGGCAATGATGAAGCTGAACTGTATCAACTCTATTTGCAGCAGGATATGAATGATTCAGCTGATCAAATTAGTCTGGGTCGTTTCTTTCGGGCCGATACGCTCGGTTACTACAGTCTTGATGGTGTTCAATATCGCCACAGGGCTGACAAGCTAATCATGAGCTTATATGCGGGCGTTCCGGGCCGAATTGAAGCATTTCGTTCCATCGATGCTGATACCCTATATGGTGTTAATCTGCAAACCCTGCCTGTGTATATTATTGATTATGAGATGGACGCTAATCTGGGCTGGCAGCGCCTTGAGCAGGATAGTCATGAGCAGCGTTATCACTTTGGCTGGCGGGCGAACAGTGATAATGAAACAAACAGGCCACTGCCGGCGGCAGTATCAATGTCTGCCAGCTATGTCGAGGAGAGCTCGCAGTGGGAAGCTGTGCAGATAAAAACCCGTTGGGATCTGGAAGAAGATGATACCTTACGAATCGACTATGAAACCTATGAGCCTGCTAGCAATGAGTTGAGTTTCAGGGACCAGTTTTATTCGCTTTATGCCCGTGGTAATCAAACACAATTCAAAGCGGCATATCAGTTTGACTATGATTATCAGCAAACCTGGTCGATGGCGGCACGTCGTGTAAACCGTGAATACGGGGGTAGTGGTTATGCCGGCGTGCTTGCAGTTGAACAACGTAGCAGTAAGGGGCTATTGTTTGCAGTCAAGGCAGAACAGCTGAAGTTGCAGTCTGAGCGTGTGGCCAGTTTATTTCTCGATGTAGATAAAACGCTTGGCCCGTCCGTGCGTGGTGGTGTGAGTGGCGTAATACAACAACAGCAAAAACAACTGGTCGGTGATAATCGCAGCCTCGGCATAGAGCTGTATCTGGAACACATGGTCAGTGTTAACGCCCTGCCTTCTGACCTGCATTTTAACTTCACTGCCAGTCATATCTGGAATAGCCGCCTCGAAGATGAATACCGAATGCTCCTTAGCCTTGGTTACAGTTTTGGCGGTGCCAAACAGGGGATGTTGCAATGAGGCTGTTGCTGGTTTTTCTAACCCTGTTCGCCCTGCCAGTAATGGCTGGTCAGGCGTTGCCGGAAAAAGAAGTTGCAGGCAAGCCTGATAAAGAAAAAAGCTGGTGGCAGAAGCGTGATAAACGTAGCGATATTTATTACCCGCATAAAGTGCATTTTGATGTAATGGAAAAAGAAGGTGATAGCTGTTTGCTGTGTCACCCCTTTAGTAAAAACAGTGTTACCAATATTAAGCAGTTTGAAAAGCTCAATATTATTTCTAATGAGCCGCTAAAGGCAATTTGTCATGAATGTCATGTGAACAGGCTGAGTGCACCTTCACGCTGTGTGTTATGCCATGACGACCCGAAAAAAATATGGCCCAAAGATCACAATCTGGATTATGCAAACCATCACGGTGAGGATGCCCGTCTGGATGCAGGCCAGCCTGAATATGAACAATGCAGTAGCTGCCATATCGATCTGTCTTTCTGTAGTGACTGTCATTTTCGGCGCAGCAAAACACAGCGGCACGTTCATGGACTGGGTTATCGAGCCAGCCATGGCATTGAGGCGCGTATGAATGCGGCTTCATGCAGTCGTTGCCATAATATTGGTTACTGTAGTGACTGTCACAGGAAAGGGCAATGATGAATAAAATTATGTTGTTCGCGATCCTGATGATGTCGTTGTTGCTTTCAGCCTGCGGAGGCGACAGTGAGGGGGATACAAAACATATTACGGAAGCTAATTTAATCCTGGATAGCAGTCATGGTGAAGGTGGTGCAGCCTGGGGTTTGCCCGATTGCGCAGCCTGTCATTCCATAGCCGTCATTCATGACAATGCAGAACTGATTCGTGGCCTCGTGATTGAAAAAGGGTTTGTTAGCTGTACTGGCTGTCATGGTAATAACGGCACAGATGAAAGCAGCTCACGTCAGTGTGTCATCTGTCATAACAATAGCGACATGCCAGAAAATCCAATATGGCAGGGACAGCACGGGCATATATTTACTGTGGGCGTTGTGGCGGACGTGAGTGATGAACAATGCATCCATTGTCATGCTGCCTCAGACATGGATGGCCAGTTTGAAATCAATACCGACCTGACAAAGTACCCTGATGTTTTGGGCAATATTGTGGATTACAGCTCAGAAGCAGAATTTTGCCTGCGTTGCCACAATCGAGATCACCAGCAAACGGGGTTTGAAATAACTGGTAGTAGTTATGATGACCCGCTGGTAGCATCCGAGGATGATTTTAATTTCATCGATAAGCATGGATTGGTTGATGGCAGTGGTGCTGCAACTTACAGTGGACTGCGCGAGGCATATAGCTATCAGAGTATTGTTGATTGCACTGACTGTCACACAATGCACGCCACTGATAATGAAAAACTGATTATTGATAGCTCTAACAAAGGTGTCTCGCAGCTCGATAGTTTGTTGCGTGATGTGCCCTATCCAGTGGCAGTGGCCGATGGTGATTATTCACAGCTGTGTGTGCTATGCCATCAGATGCAGGTCATTGTTGATGAAGGTGCAGAAGATACCGGCAATGGTCTGAGTGGTGTGCATGATATCGGCAGTGACTGCCGTGATTGCCATACCCACGGTGAAGCTGCGCAGGCGGGTTTGTGATGTTCGGTCGTTCATATTTAATCCTGTTTCTTATCGGTCTGTTGCCCTTACAGCTGATAGCGGAAGAGAAAAAAATTGAGCTCCCACTTATGCATCATCTGGTAGATATTAAACCGCCAGAAGAAATGAAAGTGGCTGATTATTTACCGTTAAGCGATGAAGGCAAGATCATCTGTAAAACCTGTCATGGCATCAAGGATATTGATAAAACAGAAATTGACAGGGTGGATAAAAAAGCTGATGACTTCCACCGTGGTGGCCCCTATGAAAAGTTAAGTGATTTCTGTTATCTCTGTCACGATAAAAACGATTACCAGCGCCCCAATATTCATAACTTGCTTGATGAAGATGGCAAATACGATGAAAAAGACTGTGAGTATTGCCATAAGGAAGCCCCCGATCCAGAAAAGAAAATCAAGCGTGATGAACTGGAGTTCCGCCTGCCACCAGAAAACCTGTGCTGGGGCTGCCATTTAGATGCGCCGCACTTTAATGCGCTGAACCATCGGATCGAGCCGAGCAGGGAAATGCGCAAGCGCATAGCCGCATCAGAAAAAAAACATAGGATCATTCTGCCATTGGATAGTGAAAACAAAGTTATGTGTGTTACCTGTCATTCACCTCATGAACCGGGCGTGATTGCAGAAGATAAACCTGCAGGGCGCCAGGTCGCAGATGTGTCAGTGGAAAAAGGGGTGCAATATGAAGACCATGGCTGGAACAAAGTATTCAGGGCTGACAAAGAAAAACGATTAAAAAAACTGGCAGCGCAGGGTGGTGGCGCACATCAACTGAAATATCAACGCCTGCAGGATGAGGTGCTGCTACGCCTGTCAGCCAAAGACGGCACGCTGTGTCTGGCGTGCCATGAATTCGAGAGATAAACAATGAGAGCTATTGATAACATCAAGGCAATACCAGGCCATCAGAAGTTTCGCTACGCAATAATTATATTGTCGTGCTCATTATTTTTTGCACCTTTCCTGTTTTTACCGAGCCTGGTTGATAACCCGGATCTGTGCGGCAAGCTTTGCATGCGTCGTTTTTATCTAATCTTCCCCGGCATGGACCCGCAGGATGTTGCCAATAATATTCAGGTAGCCTCTATCGGTGTCTATGTGTTCACCACCATTATGATGACCACATTTTTTTATGGGCGTATGTGGTGTTCCTACGTTTGTCCGGTGGGCGGTTTTCCTGAAATGGTCAGTCGATCGATCGATGATCGCTGGAAAATTGAATACCGCGCCCTGCCACAGGTGCCTATTCGCTATGGTTACTTTGCCGTTTACCTGGTGCTGATGCCACTGTTGGGTATCAGCGCCTGCACCCTGTGTAATTTTATTACCGTGCCGCGTTTGTTTGAGGCGATCAGTGGAGGACTCAAGGGCTTTGCTTATGTGTTTTCCGGTATCGGCCTGGTAAATATAGGCCTGTTATTACTGCTGGGTTTCTTTTCCAGTAAAGGCCGCGCTTATTGCCAGTTCCTTTGCCCGATTGGTGCAGTCGACGGGCTGGTTAATCGACTTGGTGCGGTGTTTCGTTTTACCCGTCGTGTTCGTGTTGAACGCAGTCGTTGTACCGGCTGTAATATCTGTGCCCGCCAGTGCATGACGGGTGCTATCCAGATGAAAGATGGCATTGCCGTGGTTGATCAGCTTTCCTGTATGTCATGCCATGAGTGTGTTGATGTCTGTGACTGGGGTGCGATTGACTGGCGCAGTGCACCACTCGATGAAACCCCCAAACGAAAGAAAAAGGGTGTGGATTTTCATCCGCAACCGAACTGGACCGCGATTCATATTGAGCCATTAAAAAAAGAAAAGAAGGATAAGCGCTGGCGCTATCTGCGATTAAAAAAACTGAAAGGAAGCAGGCGCTGGCGCTCGGTACGCCGTCTGGGTGTACTTGTAATTTTTGTCTTATCTATGACAGCCATTGGAGTTAGCCAGGTGGTTTCTGCGGCGGAGCGTCATCCCGACCCCGACGGCTGTTTTTCCTGTCATGCTCTGGAAGGGCTGGATTATATTGATAAAGAAGGCGTGCTGCGCAGTGCATCGATAAGAAAAGAGCATTACTACAGTTCGTTGCACGGCAGTGTGCCCTGTAAGGATTGCCATCGCAAAATACAGGATTTTCCGCACAGGGTAGAGAATGGGGAAGTGGATTGCTCCGAGTCCTGCCATGTTGAAGAGCCTTCTAAGGGAAAGCCTTATACGCATAAAAAGGTGGTTGAAGAATTTGCCGAGTCGGTACACGGTGACGGCTGGACCAAGGGGTTTACCGGCGGTAACCGACTCGGGGAAGGTAGAGAAGAACAGAATCCGTCCTGCCGCCAGTGTCATAGCAATGAACCCTATATCAGTGAAAAGTCGATGCCTAAATTTAAGGATGCCTTTGATCACCTTGATACTGAATGCGGCAAATGCCACCAGGGTGAAGTCTGGCTGGGCCAGTTCAGTGGGCATTTGTTGCGCCGTTTTGTCGGCTCACGCTGGGACAAAAATGACCACAACAAAAGCTGCAACCAGTGCCATGCAGATCGTGTTCGCATGGCTAAAGTAGAAATAGAAAATGAAGATACCGGTGAAAAGAAGAAAGTAGAATCTCGCTTTGTGGTTGCCAGTGATAGTTATGCAATGACTTTGCACGGCCGCCTGCTGGAGGCGAATGTCATGCAGGGTGCCTCGTGCATTGATTGTCATGCGCCGTCTGGCTATCGACATGGTGTACTGGATGATGATGACAGGCAGTCGGCAACCCATCGTGAAAATCTGGTAGAAACCTGTGCGCAAAGTGAATGCCATGGTTTTGCAAAAAACCCGCTCAATAAAGGTTTTGTCGAAACCGATCTGCACGACCTGGACATGGTGCCGGTTGTTGATGATAGCGTGCCTTCAGTTACTGAAAGGATAGATTCAAACTGGGTAAAGGGGCTGTTTATTTTTGTCCCGGTGGTGCTGGTTTTTGCTATTGGTGCATTCTGGCGCAGTGTTTTTGGCAAGCGGAAAAAGGGTGTGACCTTTTCCATAGTGGGTGGTGATGCTTTCCAGGAAAAAATGCTGGAACGCAAGGCTAAAAGAAAAGTGAAGAAAAGGAACAGCAAAAACACCTACGGAAAAAAATCGCCTAAGCGGGAGAAAGGCAATGAATAAACAAGGGTTAGTATTTTTATTTGTATGTTCATTATTGTTGTGCCAGCAGCTGATGGCTGCACCGTTCTACCAGCAGCAGGTGAAGCAGTCAGCACCTGGCGATAAACAAATTACAGATGCCCTCAAACAGATAAAAGAGCATAAGGATATCCAGTTGCAGGAAAATATTTCTGTGCCGGTTTTTCATCATCGAGTCGACAGTCAAAAAACAGAAAAGCAGGCTGTCTGTTCAAATTGTCATCATGAATTACCACACAGAAAAAACGAACGTAGTCGCACCTTTATGAACAGGCACAGTCGTTATATCGCCTGCGAAACCTGTCATATGCGACCTAAGAACATTGATATGGAATATGCATGGCTGGCTTATGATGGCGCTGATGCAGGCAAAAAAATTGCTGCTCGTGTTCCGAAGCAAGATGAAAACAAAAAAGATAAGCCAGAACCACAGTTTATGCTGGTGCCACAGGCAGGTGCAAAAATTGCGCCGTTTGCCGGCGGTGAACCGGGCCTGGTATTTAGGGGCGATGAATTTTCTAAAAAGATAAACCAGGACTGGCAGGATGCTGATGATAAGGAGAAAGCCAGGCTTAAGGCACGCGTGCATACGCCGCTAGAAGAAAAAGGCCCGGAATGCCAGCGTTGTCATGGTGATGATCCCATGCTGGATCTGCGCGCACTGGGTGCATCGCCAGACCAGGTGAAAAAAATCAAGAGAAACATCATTGCCCGTTACTTCACCCGCTTCAAAAAAGATGATCAGCGAATTCGCATCAAGGACCTGCTTAGATGAGAACGGTCTTATTCCTGTTATGTGTCCTGCTGGCATTCAATACAAATGCAGCGCTACAGGCCAGTAGTCTTGCCACGCTGGAAGGCGGGCTGGATCAGCCCAGTGACGTGGCGATTGGAAAGGACGGTCATGCTTATGTTTTAGATGGTGTAAATAATCGGGTTGTTGTGTTTGATAAAAATGCAAAACGGTTGTTTAGTTTTGGCCGGTTGGCGGGATTGAAACTGCCCATGGGTATTGCTATCGATGATGGCAAAGTTTACCTGGCTGATACCGGCAACCACCGCATTAGCATATTTAATTTAGATGGACGATTGATCAGGCATTGGCAGCTTTCTGGTGAACTGCCGGCAGAGCCGGTGGCGCTGGCGGTCAGCGAAGGTATCATTAGCTGGAGTGACAGGCGCAACCACCGGGTCTGCCGCCTTGATGCCAGCACGGGTGAAGAGCTGCTGTGCTGGGGCAGGCGTGGTGAGCAGGATTCTGAGTTTCTGTTTCCATTCCAGATCAAGCATGATCGTGATGGCTACCTGCACATTGTCGATGTGATCAATGCGAGGGTGCAGGGATTTAATCAACAGGGGCGATGGTTTAGCCAGACGAGTCGATTTGGCCTGGCTGATGGTGAGCTGTATCGGCCTAATGGGCTGGCCCTGCAAGAACGGCATATGCTGGTGACTGATGCCTATCTCGGTACGGTTTCAGTTTTTTATGATGGTGAATTTGATGGTTTTCTGGTTGATAAAAAAAACAATCGGATAAAGTTTTCAGTCCCGGTTGCGCTAAGCATCATGCAGGACAAGCTCTATGTGGTCGATGCACTGGAAAATCGGGTTGAGGTTTTCCAGCTTTCAGAAGTAGAGTCAAAACCAGCAACAGCCACGCAGCCAGAGTCTGAGGCATCACAAAAAAATTGTATCAGCTGCCATCTGGAATGGTCGCCCGAATATAAGGCGGGAAAAGTTTCCCATGACGATGTGCCACCTGTGGCGAGTGAACGCATGTGTTACAGCTGCCACCATGGTGCAGTTCTTGATTCGCGTCGTGCTATCGGCCGTGGTGAACAGCACCCCGACATTCATCATCAGCGTGAAAAGGACAAAAAGCATAAAAACAAAAAAAGTAAAGATGAAATCCCGGAAGCCTTCCCCCTGCTGAGTAGCAACAAAAAAGCGGAGAAAGAAAAACAGCTAAGCTGCGGCAGTTGCCATACTCCGCATTCAGCGGACATTGATGAATCGGACACTTTATATGCTGCACACGCCAATCCATGGCTGCGAGTATTAAACAAGGATGGTGACCTGTGCCAGCAGTGTCACGAATCAAAACTGGCCAGTACACAAAATAAAAAATTCCCATTGAAGGGCGTTAATCATCCCGTGGGTATTTATCTAAAACGACCACCAGCGGATGAGACAGAAGGTTATGCCGTAGATAAAAATTTGCACAAAGGACTGCCAAATGATCTGCTGGAGCAAGGTCTGAGTTTGGGCGGTGATAAACAGATGATTTGCCAGAGCTGTCACCAGATTCACGGTGCCGCGAATGAAGTCCTGACCCCACTGGAAATAGATGAGGCGCAACTGTGTGCCGCCTGCCATGAGCGTCAGCACGCCAAAGATGAAAAAGAGGCACGCGGGAAGGGGGTGCACCCCGTCAATATTGAGCTGGAAAAATTCATTAAGTTTGGCGAGAAAAAAATCAAGAAAATAACCTGCCTGACCTGCCACTCACTGCATGATGGTAAAGAGGGAACCGCCTTGCTCAAGTTTGATAACCGCGATGGCAAGCTGTGCAGTTTCTGCCATAAAGAATATGATGAGGTAGTTAATACCGATCATGATCTACGCATTACTGCCAAAGACCATGAAAATCATTTCGAGCAAAAACCGGAACAGATCGGGGTATGTGGTTCATGCCATACATTGCATCAAGGTGAAGAGCAGTTCGATTTTCTGTATGCAGGTGAGCGCAGGCAATACAGGGAAAAAGGCAAGGAAAAACCGCTTGAGCGTGACCGGATTTGTATGAACTGCCATCAGGAAAAAGGTGTAGCTGAAAAGAAGGTGGTTGAATTCTTCAGTCATCCAGTTGACGACCTGGTGCTGCGCTCTGATGCCAGAGTCATGCCGCTGGTAAATGCAAAAAATGAAATAGCAGAATTTGGTGCCATTGCCTGTGTGACCTGTCACGATCCGCATCGCTGGCAGCCTGAACATGAATCAAACAAAAAAGAAGAAGTAACTGAACAGTCAGAGCTTAAAAATCAGGAAGGCAATGTGCTCAATAGTTTTTTACGCCGCCGGGGGGCCAAGGGAACCTTTTGTGTTAAATGCCATGGTATTGAGACGCGGATAAAGTATAAGTACTACCATGATCAGATGGTGCGGAGTGACAGTGTGGATTGATGATTCAAAAACTTGTTCTCTGTATTCTATGCAATAGAAGCCAGCGCCTCTTCCTTACTAACCGCCGTATAAGGTGTGCTCCTGATCCTGTCATGTACCTGCATACGGTATTTCACAAAGTCTTTTTTCTGCTCAAAGTGCAAAAACGGATTGCCTTCTTTCTGCGCGGCCATGGTTGAGGTTGGATCGGTGGGTGCGTAATTGTGACCGGGATGCAGGATTGTGCGGTTGGGCAAGTCGGTGCGTAGCTGTTTCAGGCTATTGAACATCTGCTCCGGGTCACTGCCAGTCATATCACAGCGGCCGCAGCCAAAAACAAACAGCGTGTCACCGGCAATCAGGTGGTCCCCGATGTGGTAACAGGCCGAGCCTGGTGTATGTCCCGGTGTGTGCAACACTTTAATTTCGCTCTCACCAATTTTGATGATATCGCCACCGTGGTGTAGCGTCGGTTTCTCGAGCTGTGCGCCCCAGAATCTGGCTTCATCTTTGAGCAGGTGGATCTGGGCATCGTACTGGTTCAATACGTGCTCAATGCCGTTAACGTGGTCGTGATGGCTGTGGGTGAGCAGGATATCGGTAATTTCAATATCCTTTGCCCTGGCTAACTGGATTATTTGCTCAACGTCCCATGCCGGGTCGACAATGGCGGCCTTATTGCTCGCCTCATCGTGTAACAGGTAGACGAAGTTTTCCATTGGGCCAAGTTCAAGGGCGTGGATGTGGTGTGTGTTGTTATTCATAGTGTGATGATTTCGTATGGCATGGCGATCTTACTTCCAGTATAAATGACAGCCGCCCCGATTAACATACGATTACTGAATGGTTGATTTGTTGTGCAAAAGGCAGAGAATACATAGCTTGTTCTTCAGGGCATTCATTATGAGCCAGAAAGTACCACAAAAAAATAGTGCCTCAGCCGAACCCCGACCATTTGTGGGTGTGGCAGTGCTGCTATGGAAAGATGATTATTTATTACTGGGGCAGCGTATTGATGCATCTGGTGAGCACAGCTGGCAGTTTCCTGGTGGCCATCTTGAAGTTGGGGAGAAGGTACTGGAGTGTGCGGCCAGAGAAGTGCGTGAAGAGACCGGACTGGCCATTAGCTTTGCCGAGCATGCGGCCTTTAGCGATGAAATGTTTTCTATGGGCGGCCGTGATTATGTCACCCTGTACGTCACGGCGGCCTGTCTGTCGGGTGAGCCAGAGCTGATGGAACCGGATAAATGCCGATGCTGGCAATGGTTTCTTTATGATCAGTTGCCAGCACCGTTGTTTTTACCGGTTAGCCAGCTACTGAAACAGGTGCCTGATTTGAGTGTGTTTCAAGTTGCTCCGGCGTCTCAGGCGGGTGGGCAAAAATAATTTTATCTGCCTGAGGATTATATAGGCCTGGTTTAAGGCGGTTTTTGTGATCGACTCCTACAATTAAGACAAAGATTATGAGACATTGGTAAAAATGGCGCTATCCTCCGGATCAAGCATGCAGGAGCTGTGGAGCAGTTCACAATTAAGCGGTGGCAGTGCCGCCTGGCTAGAAGCGCTTTATGAAAACTACCTGAGAGACCCTGCGAGTGTTGATGACCAGTGGCGTAATTTTTTTGATCGTCTACCAAAGGCGAACAATGGCAATGGTCCGATTGAGCATGAGGTACCGCACGATGAGGTGCGTGAGTATTTCAAATCACTGGCCAGAGAACACCAGCAGGCCTCCTGTCCTTCTAATGCGCGTATTGTTGAACAGGAGCAGAAACAGGTTCATGTTCTGCAATTGATCAATGCCTACCGTTTTCGTGGCCACCAGCAGGCCAGAATTAATCCATTGGATACGGATCAGCCGCAACTCATCCCTGAACTTAGTCTTGAATATCATGGTTTAACGAACAGTGATTTAAATGTAGATTTTGAAACGGGCTCCTTGTGTGGCCCGGATTGCTCAACTCTGGCGCAGATTTATCAAACATTGCAGAGAAGTTATTGTGGCTCGGTAGGCGCTGAGTATATGCATATGCTCGCTACACCAGAAAAGCGCTGGATACAGCAGCGAATTGAAGCGTCAGGAAATGGTTCGGAATTAAGCATTGAAGAAAAGAGAAATATTCTCCAGCAGCTCACCGATGCGGAAGGTCTGGAAAAATTTCTGCATACAAAATATGTCGGCCAGAAAAGATTTTCGCTGGAAGGTGGGGAATCACTGATTCCATTGCTTGATGAGCTGGTAATGCATGCCGGCAGGCAGGGTGTGAAGGAAATGGTGATTGGCATGGCGCATCGTGGTCGACTCAATGTGCTGGTCAATATCATGGGCAAAACCCCAGGTGAATTGTTCAGTGAGTTTGAGGGCACCAAGCACGTGACCGAGCTAACCGGTGATGTGAAATATCATCTTGGTTTTTCTTCAAACATGAGCACGCCCGGCGGGCCGGTGCATCTGGCGCTGGCATTTAATCCTTCACATCTTGAAATTGTTGCCCCTGTGGTAGAAGGCTCGGTGCGCTCCAGGCAGTTCAGGCGTGGTGATGCCGAAGGGGTGGAAGTGATTCCGGTGCAGATACATGGTGATGCCGCATTCTCCGGCCAGGGTGTGGTCATGGAGACTTTGCAGATGTCGCAGTCGCGGGGTTATTCCACCAAGGGTACAGTGCATATTATCGTCAATAACCAGATTGGTTTCACCACCAGCAATCAGGATGATGCGCGTTCTACACATTACTGTACCGACATTGCCAAGATGGTAGATGCGCCCATTTTCCACGTTAATGGTGATGACCCTGAAGCGGTGATACGGGTGACGCGACTGGCTTTTGACTATCGAATGAAGTTTAAAAAAGATGTAGTCATAGATATGCTGTGTTACCGCCGCCATGGCCATAATGAGGCAGATGAACCCAAGGCCACGCAGCCGATGATGTACCAGAAGATTGCAGCGCTGCCAACCACGCGTGCCCTGTACGCGCAGCAATTGGTCGATGAGGGCTGTTTAAGCAGCCAGCAGGCGGATGACATGATCGCTGATGTGCGCAGGGCACTCGAAGCGGGTGATTGTGTGGTGCCGCATAAACTGGCTGATGATGAAGTCGATACTTCAGAATTGATGGACTGGAGTCCGTATACCAATTGCTCATCACTGGAAGATGTGGGCACGGGTGTGGCTATTGATGTGATGCGCAAGCTCAGTGATAGCATGCAGCAATTGCCCGAGGGATTCAGTCTGAATCCACGCGTGGCAAAAATTGTGGATGATCGACACAAAATGTCGGTTGGTGCGTTGCCTATCGACTGGGGTTACGCTGAGATCATGGCTTATGCCACACTGATGCACGATGGCTTTTCGGTGCGCCTGTCCGGGCAGGACAGCGGCCGTGGTACATTTTTCCATCGCCATGCCGTTTTGCACAATCAGAATGAACGCCTCGCGTTTGTGCCGCTACGCAGTGTGGGCAAGGACAAAAATAATTTTCTGGTCATTGATTCACTATTATCCGAGCTGGCTGTGCTGGCTTTTGAGTATGGTTTTTCAACCGCTGACCCAAAAACCATGGCCATCTGGGAAGCGCAGTTTGGTGATTTTGCCAATGGCGCGCAGGTGGTGATCGACCAGTTTATTTCAGCAGGTGAACATAAATGGGGCCGTGCCAGTGGTCTGGTGATGCTGCTACCGCATGGCTATGAAGGCCAGGGTGCGGAGCATTCATCGGCCAGGCTGGAACGTTTTCTGCAATTATGCGCGGAGCAGAACATGCAGGTTTGTGTGCCAACAACGCCGGCGCAGATTTTTCATTTGTTGCGCAGGCAAATGGTGCGCAACTGTAGAAAGCCGTTGATCGTAATGACGCCGAAAAGCCTGCTCAGGCACAAGCTCTGCGTCAGTACGCTGGATGATCTGGCGAGCGGCCAATACCAGAGAGTTATTGCAGAGATAGACGATATCAATCCAAAAAAAGTTGAACATGTGGTGCTGTGTAGCGGCAAGGTGTATTACGATTTGCTGGAAAAACGCAGGGCAGAGAAAATTGAAAACGTAGCGATTATAAGAGTCGAGCAACTGTACCCCTTCCCGGCAAGGGAGCTGAATGATTTGCTGAAGTGTTACACTAAAACAAGACGCTTAATCTGGTGCCAGGAAGAGCCGAAGAATCAGGGTAGCTGGGACTTTCTTGAGCCAAGAGCAAATGCTATGTTAGAAGGCGGATGGGAGTTGCATTATGTTGGCCGGGTTTCATCTTCGGCACCGGCAGTCGGTTCTGCCAAACTGCATGCGATACAGCAGGCGGAGCTGGTCGAGCGCGCCATCATGTTCAATGATGCGTTGATCGATGATCAGCAGCTTGAGAGCAAGAGATAAGCCATAGAGTGAGTACAGGTGAATGAGTATTGAGATCAAGGTTCCAGAGCTGCCTGAATCCATTGCGGATGCCGTGGTGGTTAACTGGTATAAAAAACAGGGTGATTCAATCAAACAGGATGAGGCGCTGGTCGACCTTGAGACCGATAAGGTGGTGCTCGAGGTTCCGGCGATCAGCTCAGGCGTTATTGAAAAAATATTTTTTGCTGAAGGCTCGGTAGTAACGGCAGGCCAGGTGCTGGCTATTATCGATGAAACCGCTGAAGTATCAGATAAGATAAATGATGATGCTCCGGTTGTGGCAGCATCAAAAGCAGTGGCGGCTAAAAATACGGCTGAAATTGTGAGTGATGTTGCGATCAGCCCCTCAGCCAGAAAGATGATGCACGAACAGGGTATTGATGCCTCCATGGTAAAAGGCAGTGGTAAACATGGTCGTATTCTAAAAGAAGATATACAGCGTTTTATTAATAATAAAAATGAGCCCGTTGAAGCAGAAGAGCCAGCGGGGGCGATAACTAAAAAACCATTGGAAGTTGAAAGCACGGTGCAAACTGGTCAGCGCATTGAGAAACGTGTGCCGATGACGCGCCTGCGTGCCCGTATTGCCGAGCGTTTGGTGCAGGCGCAACAGAATGCCGCGATCCTGACGACCTTCAATGAAGTAAACATGAAGCCGGTGATGGATTTACGCGTCAGGCATAAAGAAAAATTTCAGAAAGAATACAATATCAAACTTGGTTTTATGTCGTTCTTTGTCAAGGCATCGCTGGAAGCGCTGAAAAAATTTCCTGCGGTAAACGCCTCCATTGATGGTAACGACATTGTCTATCACGGTTACTATGATATTGGTGTAGCCGTTTCCGGCCCCAGTGGTCTGGTCGTGCCAGTGGTGCGTAATGCAGAAGAATTGAGTATGGCGGAAATTGAGCAGGGTATTGTCGATTATGCAGTCAAGGCACGTGAAAATAAATTGAGCCTTGAAGAAATTACCGGCGGCACGTTTACTATTTCAAACGGCGGTGTGTTTGGTTCCATGCTGTCAACGCCCATTCTCAATCCGCCACAAAGTGCAATTCTGGGTATGCACACCATTAAAGAAAGAGCCATGGTGGTTGATGGCGAAGTGGTTATTCTGCCGATGATGTATCTGGCGCTTTCCTACGATCACCGTATTATTGATGGCCGTGAAGCGGTACAGTTTCTGGTAACCATAAAAGACATGCTGGAAGATCCCTCAAGGATGTTATTGGGTATTTAGGGGATAGGGTAATGGGTAAACAATACGACGTAGTAGTTATTGGTGCTGGCCCCGCAGGTTATGTGGCAGCGATTCGATGCGCACAACTGGGCATGAGTGTGGCCTGTGTCGATGAATGGCACAACCATCAGGGTGAGTCTTCGCTGGGTGGTACCTGTCTGAATGTTGGCTGTATTCCATCAAAAGCTTTGCTGGAATCATCACACCTGTTTGCTGCTTCGCAAAATGAATTCAACACTCACGGCATCAGTATCGACAATGCCAAAATTGATGTGCCTGTAATGATGGCGCGCAAGGATAAAGTAGTTAATGAATTAACACAGGGCATAAAAGCTTTATTCAAGGCGAACAAGGTTGAGTTTGTTCACGGTCATGCCCGTCTGGTACCAGGCAAAAAAGTGGATGTGTACGAGCGTGGTACAAAAAAAATAATCAATAAGCTCGAAGCAGAAAATATTATTCTTGCGGCCGGATCATCGTCGGTGCATCTGAACCAGGCACCGCTGGATCAGAAATATATTGTCGATTCAACCGGCGCACTGGAATTTAATTCGGCGCCGAAACGTCTGGGTATTATCGGTGCTGGAGCAATAGGCCTGGAGCTGGGCAGTGTCTGGTCACGGCTGGGTTCGGAGGTGGTTCTGATCGAAGCCATGGATGAGTTTTTATCTATCACTGATCAGCAAATTTCGCGTGCGGCTTATCGCAGCTATAAAAAACAGGGGCTGGATATCCGCATCAACGCCCGCCTGTTATCGGCTACGGTTAAAAATAAAGAAGTACAGGTCACCTACGAAGACAACCGTGGTGCACAGCAGGTGGTGTTCGATAAACTGATTGTTGCTGTCGGTCGTAAGCCCAATAGCGATACCATGTTTGGTGATGAGATGGAACTGGAACTGGATGAGCGCGCTTTCATCCATGTTAACAAATATTGCGAAACCAGCGTGCCCGGTATTTATGCCATTGGCGACCTGGTGCGTGGCCCGATGCTGGCGCACAAGGGTTCCGAAGAAGGCATCATGGTGGCTGAGCGTATTGCGGGCCAGGCTTCATCGGTCAATTATAACCATATCCCTGCGGTGATTTATACCAGTCCGGAAATTGCCTGGGTGGGTAAAACCGAGCAGGCCTGTGAGGCTGAAGGTATTGCTGTAAATATTGGTGTGTTCCCGATGAGCGCCAGCGGCCGCGCCCGTGCCATGGGTTCGAATGAAGGCATGGTAAAAATTATTGCCGACAGGGAAACTGACCGCGTGCTCGGTGTGCATATTTTTTCTGCGCAGGCGTCTGAGTTAATCGCGCAGGCCGTCATCGCGATGGAAATGCAGGCCAGTGCTGAAGATATCGCCATGACGGTATTTGCCCATCCGACACTGGCCGAGTCTGTCCATGAAGCCGCGCTGGCGGTGGCTAAACGTGCTATTCATATAAAGAACTGAATAAAGGCTTTATAATAGAGCTAGTCAAAAATAAGAAGGTAAGCGATGAATTTACACGAATATCAGGCAAAACAGGTTTTTGCCAATTATGGCCTGCCGGTGCCAAACAACCAGGTGGTACAGTCGCCCGCTGATGTCAGCGCCGCGGTAAATGCGCTCGAAGGTGATCGCTGGGTGGTCAAGGCGCAGGTACACGCCGGTGGTCGCGGCAATGCGGGTGGCGTCA
>JAPHSZ010000074.1 GCA_026196545.1 Gammaproteobacteria bacterium | reverse complement strand
ACATCGCAGACCAGAATGATTTGACCGTCCCGCATGTGCTGTTGCCAGCTCATCTAGTGGCGAGCCAGCCAAGAATAGAAGGCGGCCAATGGTTCTTCCAGCAGAACGGCATGCGGGAGACCAGCGTCAACAGCCGCCCGCAGCGTCAACTCACGTGCGACCTCATCAAACGAAGCCGGCACGGTTAGCACAACCTGCTGCTGATCAAAAGCACCTCGCACCACGGCAACGTATTGCTTGCTTATCTTCCGGTCGTGAAATTGCCGACTCAACTCACGCTGCATTTTAATACCCAATGCCAGCAGCATAATGCCAGAAGTAAGACAATCCAGCCGGTGCACCACTTTTGCTTCCGGGTTGATTTCCAGCATACGTGTTACGACCGAATCCTGATTCTCCGCACCCAGTCCGGGCACCGATAACAGGCCGCCGGGCTTATTGATCGCAACAAGGTATTCATCCTGATAAATGATTTCTAACGGCATAGAAATACCAGACATAAAAAAGCCAGAGCATGAATAATGCCCTGGCCGGAAAATCGTCTCCTAGCAATTACTGTAGTTCTGCTATGACCTGTTTGGCATCAGCGACCATAGCATGCTTGGGATTTTCTTTTACGAAAACACGCAGTGTATCAATACTGGACTTTGTCTGTCCCATTCCACCATAACTGATACCCATGGCAAACTGGGCATTAGCCTTCAGGTCACTATCACCGTGATTGCTGATAAACGAAGAAAACGCCTTCACCGCCGCCGGCAAATCACCATTTTCTGCCAGTTGATGCGCATTATTAAATTCTGTCAGCTCCTTAATATAGGCAGGGTCATCGGTCTTGTCGCCTTTCCAGTAAGGATTGATCAGACTGTCAGTGGTTTCAGCACCACGAACCCCCGCCGTAATAACAGAACGACTTTTATTTCGGCTGGCCATTTTAGGGCTCAGGGTACGCAACTTGCCCCACACCCGATACAGCAGGCCTTTAAAGACACTTTTCTGCTCTTTCTGCACGACAACATTTGATTCTTTTTGAGCCTGCTCTGCCGCTATCGATAACGCTGGCACACAGAACATCATCATTAATGTAACCGTAATTTTTTTCATCACCCCACCTCCGAACTTATGTTCTAGCTAACAGCATTAAACCACATAAAAAACACTCGATTAAACTCTTATTTGCCCAACGGTCTAAAATCACTGACTTAACAACTTGATAAAGCCAGCGTACTTTTTACTAACCCCATCATCAATTCTTTGTGCTTCTTTATACTTGCTATTTGCCATCTGCAAATCACCCAGCTTGTAATACGCCATCGAAAGGTTCATTTTGACCCCGGCGTCATTGGAGGCAAGCTGTTCTGCATAGGCATAACTTTCAATGGCTCGCTCAAAATCCTGCTTGCCAAAATAGATATTACCGCGATTGTTATAAACTGCACTATTATCAGGGTCTACAGCCAGCACCGCCTCAAACTCCCTCTCGGCGACCCTGTACAGCCCATGCTTGGCATAAATAATGGCCACCTGCATGCGTGCTTCCGTATTTGATGGATCCATTTCAGCCATCGCACGGTAAGGCCCAACCAGAGCATCCAGGCTCGTCTTCAGCAACATATCCTTCTCGCGAATCACAATCGGCGAAACCTGTGACTTATCCGGCACTACCAGTGTATACCCGGCAGGCTTCAATGTCACCGGGGTGTATTCTGACCAGGCGTCTCGCATAGGAATAACTTTCAGCTCTTGCTTCGCCGCATGCTCATGATATTTACGCGACCCCTCTGACCAGGCCTCAAGGAAAGTGGTGCCAATCATAGTCGCTTCCACTGGAATCCAGACCTCGCCCCTGTGGATAGCCAGCAAGTCATCATTCGCGCTGATCTGATGACGTTCGGCCTGCGGCACACCGGTATTGAACATCATCAACAAATGCCCGGGCACATCTAAAATTGCCGTTTCAACGCCCATATTTTCTAATGCCGTGCTCATCAACACAGAAAGATCATCACAGTCACCACTCTTGAATTTCAGCGTCTCACGACTGAACTGCACATAATCGACACTGGCTTCCGACAGGCTTGAGTAAGGGGTATTCGGGTCAACCACATACCTGATACCATGCGCGGTAAACACATCAAACAGGGTCATCGCCGTCAACAGGGAACGGTTAATAATGTCCGCGTTGGGTTTATTTTCGTTATAGGCCTGACGCACAAAATCACGCAAAGTATCATCCTTGGGTGTCACAAACGAACCCACCATATTAGGCTGTCCCCAGACAATGGCGTTCTTGCCATAAATCGTCATCGGCTGGGTCACATTGATCGAATCACTACGGCCATCGCGGGTATATTGCACGGCAACCCTGGTCTGTACACCGGTGTCTTCATCAATTTCCAGCATCCTGTTATTAAAGGTGGCGAACAGTGGCACCTTCACGGTACTGCCCGCATTCAGCACAGGAATGTCTCTGGTCGATGGAAAATCCATATAACCTTTAACACTAAATGTCAGTTTCAGGTTGCTGTAATTCTGTGTGCCGATATTCTGAACATTCACATAGCCAATGGGTTTTTTACTGTACTGTTTATAGGCCGCAGAGAAAATCTTGTTCAACCTTAAATCGTTAAGTGCCAGCTGGGGCGCATTGGAGCCAAATTCCATGGATTTTTTCTTCTCAGCATAAGCCGCTTCCAGGGCCTGCTGGTTTTCGGGAGTCGGGTTGAGCTTGACGGCCTTGTCAAAAGCCTTAATCGATTCATCAAACAGACGACGTTTGGAATACAGCGCTCCCAACAGCACATAAGGTTTGGCCGAGTTTGTATCCAGCGTTGTCGCCTTATCCAGCGCTGCTCTTGCTTCATCAAACATGGTGTTCTCGGCATAAAAAGAACCCAGTGTGGTATACAAATCAGCTGAATTTTTCTTCAAATTCATCGCCTGCTTGATCAGGTCTATCGCCCTGCCGGTTTTACCCTGCTTGTTGGCAATACTCGCCTGCAGGGCCAATGGCGCATAGTTTCCTGGCTGCAATTTCACCGCCGCTGCGACATGATTACCCGCCTGAAAATATTCACCTGAACGATACTGCGCGTAGGCCAGCTTGTATCTGGCACCATAATGATCGGGCTTAAGGTTGGCCGCTATCTCCAGGCTCCTGGCTGCTTCCTTATAATTTTTTGCATCAAAGTCCAGCTCACCCAGACGATAAGCCGCGTCAAATGATGTCTTATCACCCTTGACCGCACTAACCAGAGCACCACGTACTTTTTCGTCCTGCTTCATTTTGATATAAACATCGACCAGCGCCAGCCAGGCAACGGCATTCGTAGGGTCAGCCCGCGTTGACTTGGTCAAAGACAACAGGGCCTGACCATCCTGATTCGTCGCCAGTGCGGTAATACCTAATAAATACTGCCCCTGTGCCGCCGTCTCCTTTTTACCCGACAGCTTGATCGCAATATTCTTTACCTTGTCGTATTGTTTCTGCTCAAGGTGCGTCTCTGCCAGCGCCAGACGCGCTTCACTGAAGCCAGGCTTCAATTTAAGCGCGTTGCGAAAACTGGCACCCGCACCTTTATATTTTTTCATCTCTTTATATACCAGGCCATTCTGGTACCAGAGATCCGCATCCCTGGGATTAATCTTGATCGCGGTTTTGAACTCGGCCATACCCTTATCAACAATGCCCAGTTTAAGGTATGCCTTGCCCATGAAGAAATGCGCTTTCGCATTATTTTTATCTTTCGCCAGTGCCTGCTCCAGACAGGTCACCGCACCAATGGCATCGCCCATAATCAGACTCAGCTCACCACAATAAACAATGGTATCGATACTGGCCGTATTGTCAGCAATCACTTTATCAATTACCGCTTTTGCCGCCACATAATCCTTAATGCCTACCAGCGCTTTAATCTGATAATTCAGGCCTGCGACTTCAAAGCCTGGCAATATGGACAGTTCACGAAAGTAACCCACTGCAGCTTCGGTCTTGCCCAGCTCCATGGCGGACAGACCTAAGTATTTCAGCACTTCACCATTGCCAGTATCATTCTGATAAGACTGTGAAAATATTGATTCCGCTTTGGCATAATCCCTGTTCAAATAATGCGCATAACCAGTCTGGAAATCATCGCCACGAATATTCGACTGCTCGCCTTCAACACCGAAGCCACTGACGGCACTCACTCTATAATAAAGATTCTTTGCTGCCTGCTTATGCTTGATAATCGCATCGAGACTATCAACATCTGCCAGATATTTAAATTCAGAAGCCTTATCTGGCGCACCGTAAACCTTATAACGACTGATATAACTGCCTGGCACTTTCTGCCATGACAGGCGTGTTTGCCTGATGGCGCCTTCGACGACCAGGCCACCCAGTTTAGACGGCAATTGCATGTATTTATAATTGAGCAGAGCCTTTCTTTCTTTGTCGAACACACTAACAATGGTTTTGCGTGCCGGCGCAATTGAAAGCCAGACCGGTGCCTGCATACCCGAACCCTGACTGGCATATGCGCCCATGGTAATCACCTTGTTCGGCCCGTTGTACACATGAATCGTGGCTTCGTTGCCCTCAATAGCCGCCAGCACATACAGATTGTTATCCGCATCAACCGCTATATCGTAAATAGATTGAAACCCTGTAGTAACTCCATTTTTTCCATCAATTCGATACAGTAATTTTCGATCCGGCGCAAACACCAGGATCTGTTTGCTCGCATTATCCTGCACGTACATAGTGTTGTTACTATCAACCACAACGCGTGCTGGCTCATCAAACAACCTACGGCCATTTTCAGGATTACTGATGTGTTCCAGAAAAATACCGTCTTTGGAGAAAACCTGGATTCGCTGATTACCCGTATCGGCAACATATATCTTGTCATCACGGAAGAACACGCCCTGTGGCGAATCCAGCTGGCCTTCATCACTACCGGAACTGGCTGAGGTATAACGCAAACCGCCATCAAGTTTATATATTTTGATTGAGTCTCCATCCAGAATGACCACATCCTGATCATCCACGGAAGCCGTTAACAGGTTGTTAAACTTGCCTTTGAATGGTTTCTGCAAACGCCCCAGTTTGCTATAGATACCCACCTTTCTATTGTCCGCATCCAGACACAACGAACTGCCCCCCTGTAAAAGAAAAGCAGCAGTGCACGGCATTTTTATTGCCCGTTCATAACCCACTGTAGGCAGGCGTTTTTGCGCCAGCGCCTGACGCCCACTAGCGGGCAGGCGATAAATCTCTATTTTCTTATTGCCGCTATCGGCGACAGCCACCTGTCCATCGGGCATCACCGCCAGACTGGTAATTTCCTGGAACTGGCCGCGCTGTTTACCGCGGCTACCGAAAGAAGTAATCAGCTTTCCCGATTCCCAGTTAACCTGATAAACCCGCCCGCTATCATTATCTGCAAGATAAATCAGGCCCGTATTATCAATCGTCATCGCCGCCAGCTCGGGGGAGCTACCGGTAATTTTCCTGATATTGTCCGCACTTAAACGCTTGATCAAAGTTCCGTCGTGCTTATACACCGATACGATGCCGTCATCACGGGTTTCCAGCACATAGATTCTTTCCTGTGCATCCACAAAAACCTGCATCGGTTCAAAGGTCTCGCCATTTCGGCCTTTAATCGACTGGATAAAAACACCATCATCGCCAAAAATTGAAACGCGGTCATTGCCGGTGTTGGCCACATACAGACGACGATTGGCCGACCATGCGATACCACCGGGGTTGTCCAGCTGGCCTTCATCACTTCCACCCGTGACCAGTTTCCTGATCAGCTCACCTTTTAAACTGACTTTAGCAATCGACTCATCACCGCGATTACTGACTATCAAACTGTCTTTATCTTTGTAGACAACTCCATTAGCGCTATTCGAAGAAAACACCTTGCCCTCACCAGACATGGCATAAAAAGCAAATTTCTTACCCTTAAATAAAGTAACAGCACCCAGCTCTGAATCGACGACCAGCAGGTTACCCTCCTGATTGACCGCCATTGACGCTATATTTTCAAAACGAATATTCTTGCCATCCGCCTTGATGGTTCGCTCGAGTGAAACTGCAGCTTGTGCCGCATTAGCCAGTAACAGACCAGAAAACAAAAAAAGACCAAAAGATGACAGCTGGCGGTGAAAAATTTGACGTAATTTCAATGAAATGCCCCTTAACTAGCGATAGCTAAATAACAAACAGGATTTATACCCACTCTAAATTAGAGTCGCAAAATCGATACTTACTATTAAAAATATACAACGGACTATGTTTAACAAATATCCTCATTAATATAAAGCATAAATTTGACAAACAAACACTTATTTCTGGGAATTCAGATAAAAAGCAAAAAAGCTATATTAGCTCTCTTGCTATTATTCAAAAGACACAGACAAACTCTACTTAGGAAGACGAATAAATTTTGATGCCTCATCAAGCACAAACTGTTTAAAGGCCTGGGCCACCGGAGACAGCCGCTTGCCCTTGCGCTGCAAAATATACCAGTAACGAAGAATCGGGAAATTCTCAACATCCAGTATTACCAGTCGCTGCGTTTCCAGCTCCAGCTCCAGAGTATGAATCGAAACGATACCCAGGCCCAGCCCGGCCTCAACCGCCTGCTTGATCGCCTCATTACTGGTCATTTCGATACCAGTACGAAAAGTCACACCATGCTCATCAAATACACGCTGAATAGCATCACGCGTTCCCGAGCCAGATTCACGCACAACAAAATGCTCATTCTCAAATTTCGATAGTGGAATATTCTTTTCCTTCACCAATGGGTGGTTAGCCGGCGCAATCATCACCAGCGGGTTCTCCATGAAGGTTTCAGACTCTACATCCATATTTTCCGGCGGCTGGCCCATAATGACCAGATCCGGCACATTATTCTCCAGCTGATGACGCAGGCTTTCCCTGTTGGTGATGTCCAGGCTGATGGTGACCCCTTCATAACGATGTGAAAAAGCCGCCAGCAGGCGCGTCGCAAAATGGCTCGCCGTGGTCGCCACCGAAATTGCCAGCTTGCCACTCTGTACACCTTTTAAGGTTTCCAGCACATCCTCGGCTTCATCCAGCAGATGGCTGATACCCTGGCTGTAGTTATACATTTCCCGCCCGGCATCGGTCAGAAAAATCTTTTTACCGACGTGCTCAAACAGCGGCAGGCCGATACTGCTTTCCAGCTGTTTTATCTGCATGGATACGCCGGGCTGGCTCAAATGCAACGCTTCCGCCGCACGGGTAAAGCTTTCGTGACTCGCCACAGCGGCAAAAACTTCAAGTTGTCTCAAGGTAATGTGCATATAAGAAATATACCATATAAGAACAAAATACTATAAGGTTTTATTTATAGTAATCGTTAACTTTGCTTATAACCATAAGCCATATACCGTACTTTTTAAATGTAATATAAGTTTTTACTTATGATTCTGATCAGAAATCGTGAATATTATTGATAACCGTTCTCATTATACTAAGCCTCGTTGATGCACTTAACCAGGTTCGAGCTCATGTATGGGGCATCCCCTGACATGAATTCAACACCGATTAATTAACTTGGAGAGCTAGATAATGGCTAAAACTTACGACGCTGGTGTTAAAGAATACCGCGAAACATACTGGATGCCTGAATACACGCCTAAAGAGACTGATCTTTTAGCCTGTTTTAAGGTTACCCCGCAGGAAGGCGTTCCTCGTGAAGAAGTTGCAGCTGCGGTTGCCGCTGAATCTTCGACAGGTACCTGGACTACTGTATGGACCGACCTGTTAACCGATCTTGATTACTACAAAGGCCGCGCCTATGCGATCGAAGACGTACCTGGTGATGACACATGCTTCTATGCATTCATCGCCTACCCAATCGACCTGTTCGAAGAAGGTTCAGTAGTAAACGTACTGACTTCATTAGTGGGTAACGTATTCGGCTTTAAAGCGCTGCGCGCACTTCGCCTGGAAGATATCCGCTTCCCGGTTGCCTACGTAATGACCTGTAATGGGCCACCACAGGGTATCCAGGTTGAACGTGATATCATGAACAAATACGGTCGTCCTCTGCTGGGTTGTACCATTAAACCTAAACTGGGCCTGTCTGCAAAGAACTACGGTCGTGCCTGTTATGAAGGCCTGCGTGGCGGTCTTGACTTCACCAAAGATGACGAGAACGTAAACTCTCAGCCATTTATGCGCTGGCGTCATCGTTTCGACTTCGTTATGGAAGCTATTCATAAAGCTGAAGCCGAAACTGGTGAGCGTAAAGGTCACTACCTGAACGTGACGGCACCGACTTCTGACGAAATGATGCGTCGTGCTGAGTATGCGAAAGAAATTGGCGCACCAATCATCATGCATGACTACCTGACTGGTGGCCTGTCAGCCAACACCCAGCTGGCGCAATGGTGTCAGGACAATGGCATGCTGCTGCACATTCACCGTGCGATGCACGCGGTACTTGACCGCAACCCGCACCATGGTATCCACTTCCGTGTACTGACTAAAGTGCTGCGTCTGTCTGGTGGTGACCACCTGCATTCAGGTACGGTTGTCGGCAAGCTGGAAGGCGACCGCGACGCAACCCTGGGCTGGATCGACATTATGCGTGATTCATACGTTAAAGAAGATCGTTCACGCGGTATCTTCTTCGACCAGGACTGGGGCGCGATGCCTGGCGTACTGCCAGTTGCTTCCGGCGGTATTCACGTATGGCACATGCCGGCACTGGTTAGCATCTTCGGTGACGACTCTGTACTGCAGTTTGGTGGTGGTACGCTGGGTCACCCCTGGGGCAATGCTGCAGGTGCTGCGGCTAACCGCGTTGCCGTGGAAGCCTGTGTTGAAGCACGTAACTCTGGTCGTGAGCTTGAGAAAGAAGGTAAGGACATCCTTACTAACGCTGCTAAATCGAGCCCAGAGCTTAAAGCTGCGATGGAAACCTGGAAAGAAATCAAGTTTGAATTCGACACCGTCGACAAGCTGGACGTTTCTCACAAGTAATTGCGCTTTAGCTAATGCCAGGTAGGGGCAGCTCTTTAAGGGCTGCTCCTGCAAACGAAATTTAATTTGGAGTATTCACAATGAGTGATATGCAAGACTACAACTCGAGCTTGGGCGATGCTGCAAGCCGTAAGTTTGAAACTTTTTCCTACCTGCCTGCGATGAGTGCTGAACAGATCCGCACTCAAATCGAGTACATCGTAAGCAAAGGTTGGAACCCATCAATCGAACACACTGAGCCTCAAAACGCCAGCGGTTCCTACTGGTACATGTGGAAGCTGCCTATGTTCGGTGAAACCGACGTAGACGCTATCCTGGCTGAATGTGAAGCCTGTAAAAAGGCTCACCCAGGTAACCACGTACGCCTGTTAGGCCTGGACAACTTTGCACAGTGTGCTGGTGCATCGATGGTTATTTTCCGCGGCGATGCTGTTTAATCAGCCGGGGCAATAACGTAACACAAGCCCCTGCACCGACTTGTTGGGCAGGGGCTTTTTATAAACAGTAACGGATCTTTGGATTATGAACAAACCAGATACATATGTAGGCATTGATAACGATATATTCGGCGGCATGACCACCATTGGAAAAACCATCCGTGACGCCCGCGTATTTGGCCTGCTTGAAGACACCGAAACCTGTGAAGGCTGGAACCTGGCCGGGATTGACGCTTTATTACAAAAGGTGAATGCCGAGTGGGACAAGTATGGCTGCCTGGTCAGCCATCTGCCTGAAGACCTGTTTGAACGCCACCAGAAAATTCATGGCGACGCCGTAAAGAAAGCCAGAGAAAGCGGCTGGAGCGGTGAGTTCGAAACAGAAGACGAAAAATAAGCAAGCGTTACCAAACGAAACCAGAAACATCAGCAAAGGGTATTGTCATGTCAGAAAATACAGTTGATCCGAAACAGTACATAATTAACGATGAGCCGTACTACGAGCCGGTAGCCGACGAAATTGAGCGCTACGAAGCCGCCTACAATGTACGTATGCCGATGATGCTCAAAGGCCCAACCGGATGCGGCAAATCACGCTTCGTTGAATACATGGCCTATAAACTCGGCAAACCATTAATCACCGTTGCCTGTAACGAGGACATGACTGCCTCCGACCTGGTCGGGCGTTTCCTGCTGGATAAGGACGGCACCAAGTGGCAGGACGGCCCGTTAACCACCGCCGCGCGCATGGGCGCTATCTGTTACCTCGATGAGGTCGTTGAAGCACGCCAGGACACCACGGTGGTGATCCACCCGCTGACCGACCACCGTCGCTCATTACCGCTGGATAAAAAAGGAGAACTGATTACTGCGCACCCTGACTTCCAGCTGGTGATCTCTTATAACCCCGGTTACCAGTCACTGATGAAAGACCTGAAACAGTCAACCAAACAACGTTTTGGCGGCCTGGACTTTGATTACCCGGATGCCGAGATTGAAGTCGCCATCGTTTCAAAAGAGTCCGGCGTTGATAAAGAAACCGCTGAAAAGCTGGTGCAGATTGCACACCGTGCCCGTAACCTGAAAGGCCATGGCCTGGACGAAGGTATTTCAACGCGCCTGCTGGTTTATGCCGGTCAGTTGATCCACCAGGGCATCTCAGCTGAAGTCGCCTGCAGCATGACCATGGTCACACCACTGACGGATGACCCTGACATGCACGATACCTTAGACGCTGCCGTACAGACATTCTTTGGTTAATAATTAAAGTCATGACACTAAGCCGTACAACCTGAAATTTTTATTTTGTTTGTGAGCTTCGCGTCAAAGGCCTTTTACTTATGAGTATCAACCTCGAAGATTACGAAGAACAGTTACAGGACGTCGCGCCTGAAGTGCGTGATGTACTGGACAGCACCTTCCATGAAGCGGCGCGCATCATGTCGCCTACCGGCCTGGAGTCCTACATGACCGGTGCCAAGGCGATGTGCAACCTGGGCCGCGGCAATGACCTGGTCATTACCTATCTTCAGGAAATGCCGATGGTTGCCAAGGAATGTGGTGAAGACATTATTGATGACTGCGTCACTGCAGCCATGAAACTATCTTCGATGACTTCCGGTGAAGTCATCTCGCTGCTGTTCAGCAGCCTGCCGTCTGCTTCGCGTAACCTCGGCGACGCGCAGCTATTACGCGGCTACCTGACATTCATTCACCAGTTCGCTTCGACTGCCGCGCGTGGTCTACGTCCCATGCTTAACCACATGGACGAGCTACTCAGCAAGCTCACCTTAAGCGGCTTACGTCGCTGGGCCAACTTTGGTGCACAGGCCTACCGTCGTGACTTTGATAACCTGACCACCTACTTCAACCTGGAGTCAACCGATTCAAAGGCGATGTTACAGAAAGAACGTCGCGGCGTTCTGTTCATCAAAGTCCAGCGCAAACTGAACTTTTACCTGCGTGCCCTGTGGGGGCGTGATTTCTTCCTGCGCCCAACCGGTGCTGACTACACCGACTTCCGCCCTTATATCGAACACCGCATTTTGCACATGCCGGATGCGGTTGATGACATTGCCACAAACTCAAAGAGTGACGACAACAAAATCGCCGGTCTTGAACTCTATCGTGCCACGGCTGCACATATGGCAGCACACATGTGTTATTCAACAGCACCCATTTCTGCTGAACAACTCAGTCCTGCACAAATGTTTTTCATTGGCTTCATGGAAGATGCCCGTATTGAATACAAGGCAACAAAAGACTTTCCCGGTTTGAAAAAACTCTGGACCGAACTGCTGAAAATTGCCGATGACGATGAACCGCTGGAACACCCAGCGATGCAGGAGCTTGAACATATCGCACTGATGCTGCTTGACAGTTCAGTGACCACGAATGATCAACAGGTCACCGAGTTCGTCCAGCGCTTCCATGCAGAAATCGCAGACAAACAGGACGACAACAACTATTCATGGCACATGGGCATGGAGCTGTTCAACCTGTTCTCTGCACGCAAGAACGTTCCAAGCCTGCGCATCCTTGAACGCATTCGCATCCCCTACCGCGACGACAATCGCTATGTCTGGGAGTTTGAAGAATTTGCCTCCGATGTTGAGTTTGAATATGTCGCTGCCAGCCAGCGCCAGGTTCGTCGCCAGGTCAGCGTCATTGAAATGGCCAACGAGGTTGACTGTGAGCTGGCCGGTGACGATGCCCAGGAAATCTGGACCTGCGAAACCAACATGCGTCCTTATGAAGACGACCTGACCGATGAGCAGGTCAGCTTTAATGACATGTGGGGCAAGGAACCCATTTCCGATCCGTTCCATTACCAGGAATGGGATTACCAGATCCAGTTGCACCGTCCTGACTGGGCCACGGTCTATGAACGCCGCCAGCCGAAAGGTGATCCGGAAGACATCAATGATATTCTGGTCGAATACCGCCCGATTGCCCATCGCATCAAGCAGATCATCGACCTGCTGACCCCCGAGGGTGTGCAGCGCCAGCGTGGCCTGGAAGATGGTGATGAAATCGATATCAATGCCGCCGTCGACGCGATGATCTCGATTCGCATGGGTGAGCAGCCCAGCCCACGCATTACCATGCGTAATGTCTTAAAGAGTCGTGACCTCTCCGTCGTCGTGCTGATGGACCTGTCCGAATCCACCAATGAAGCCATGGCCGGATCAGACAAAACCGTACTGCAACTGACCCGCGAAGCGGCGACCCTGGTATCGACCGCGATCAACGGCATCGGCGACCCGTTCGCCCTGCACGGTTTTGCCTCCGATGGCCGCCACGACGTGCAGTATTACCGCTTCAAGGATTTCAACCAGAACTTTGATGACGATGCCAAGTCCCGCCTCGCCGGTATGAAAGGTGGTCTGTCAACTCGCATGGGGGCGGCACTGCGTCACGCCGGCCAGCACCTGATGAAGCAACCCGAAAGGCGCAAACTGATCCTGCTGGTCACCGACGGGGAACCGGCCGATATCGACGAACGCGATCCGCAGCACCTGCGCCACGATACCAAGAAGGCGGTGGAAGAACTGTACGGCAGCGGCGTACTGACCTACTGCCTGACACTGGACCCCAATGCCGATGCCTACGTGAAACGTATTTTTGGTGAAAACAATTACACCATCATCGACAACGTTGACCGTCTACCGGAAAAACTGCCAACGCTGTTTGCCTCGCTGACAGCGTAAAAAGCAAGCTGACCCTGGTGATATCATCAATGAGAACGCCACTGTATGCCCGCCACAATGAAGTTACCCCGCTCGCAACCCGGGAGGGGAAAATAGATGCCCTGTATTACAACCATGTACAGACAGCATTAAAGATCCTCGGCCCGCATATTCGCCTGAGAATTCCGACCCTGAAACACCTCGACCTGGTTCTGCAAAAAGATGCCTGGATTGTTATTGACCGGGCGTTACACGACTACCCAATACTCTGCTGGACGGGCTTTGAAACAGCACATCGCGATAACCTTCACGAACCTATTAAATGTGAAATTCGTTATTTCCACTTTGCTGCCAGCATGATCTTCAATAAAACCCTCGAAGCCATGGAGCTGATGCTCGGCGAATTGCTGGAAGAGGAACTATCAGATGAGAAATCCAGCGTGCTGCCATTCCGGAAAGATTGACCACATTCCTCAATTTTAAGCAGGAAAATACCAGACAAAGTCCTTATAAAAAACAATGCCAATCGTTCGTATTAGCATTATTAGAAAACACTAATGTTAACTCCTTGATTTATCTACTTATACTAATCATAAGTTTTTCTTATTAACCTTATCAAAAACACTGAATAGTCTTTATAGGTTCACTTCCGTATAGTAGCGCCACTTTTTCGCTGCACCCGGTTGAGTGCATCATACTTCGTTGCAGCGTCAGTACTTTCGATTAACTAACTATAGAGAAATTACTATGGCTTTATTAGATCAAACTGGTCGTTATTCAGACCTGAGCTTAGACGAAGACAAGCTTCTTGCCGATGGCAAACACATTCTGGTTGCTTACACCATGGAACCTGCTGAAGGTTACGGTTACCTGGAAGCGGCAGCCCATTTCGCTGCTGAGTCTTCAACCGGTACCAACGTTGAAGTATCAACCACTGACGACTTCACCAAAGGCGTAGACGCACTGGTTTATTTCATCGACGAAGCCAAAGGCATCATGAAAATTGCCTACCCGAACGAACTGTTCGACCGCAACGTCATCGATGGCCGCGCTATGATCGTTTCTTTCCTGACCCTGGCTATCGGTAACAACCAGGGCATGGGCGATATCAAAAACTCCCAGATGCAGGATTTCTACATTCCACCCAAGATGCTACGCCTGTTTGATGGCCCATCTATGGATATTTCTGATCTGTGGTTCCAGTTGGGTCGTCCTCGTGAAAATGGCGGTTACATCGCCGGTACTATCATCAAGCCTAAACTTGGCCTGCGTCCAGAACCATTTGCTGATGCGGCATACCAGTTCTGGCTGGGTGGCGACTTCATCAAGAATGACGAGCCTCAGGGCAACCAGGTTTTCTGTCCAATCAAGAAAGTATTACCTTTAGTTCATGACGCAATGAAACGTGCACAGGATGAAACGGGTGAACCAAAACTGTTCTCCATGAACATCACTGCTGACGACCACCACGAAATGTGTGCCCGTGCTGACTATGCCCTGGAACTGTTCGGCGAAGATGCGCCACGCCTTGCATTCCTGGTTGACGGTTATGTAGGTGGCCCAGGCATGGTTACCACTGCACGTCGTAACTACCCTGGTCAGTACCTGCACTACCATCGTGCCGGTCACGGTGCGGTAACATCACCTTCTTCAAAACGCGGTTACACTGCGTACATCCTGGCTAAAATGTCACGTCTGATGGGTGCTTCCGGTATCCACGTGGGCACCATGGGCTACGGCAAGATGGAAGGTGATGCATCTGACAAGATCATCGCTTACATGATTGAGCGCGACAGCTGCACCGGTCCTTTCTACCACCAGGAATGGCTCGGTATGAAACCAACCACACCAATTATCTCAGGCGGTATGAATGCACTGCGTCTGCCAGGCTTCTTCGAGAACCTGGGCCACGGTAACGTTATCAACACCTCTGGTGGTGGTTCTTACGGTCACATCGACAGCCCAGCTGCTGGTGCTATCTCACTTCGCCAGGCATATAACTGCTGGAAAGAAGGCGCTGATCCAATCGAATACGCGAAAGAGCACAAAGAATTTGCTCGTGCATTCGAGTCGTTTGAGCACGATGCTGATGCATTGTTCCCAGGCTGGAGAGACAAACTGGGCGTTCACAAATAAGTCGAACGATCAGTTAGAAAAAAGCCCCGCATTGCGGGGCTTTTTTTTGGCTTAAAAAAATGTCATCGTAGTATGCCTCTTAGCACGTCATTCCGGTATGCCTTTGAGCCGGAAGCCATGTTTTTGGCTTTGAGGGAAAAAGGCATAACCTGACCCTGCTCTTTTCACGGTTTCAAGTTATAAATTATGGTTATTTGCACAGTCTTTGTAAGTGAGGTGCTGTAATGAAAATCCTGGTATATGTTTTATTTATTAACTGTTTCATTGTTACCTCCAGTGTGCGGGCAGATGATGAAGTCGAGCAGTCGAGCGATGATGGCGGTTTTCCAGTACCGCATCAGTCGTATTTAATCGTTGCCGATTTTGCTGCTGAAGAAGTGCCTGGTGAACTGGATAACCCCAGAGCCGATTATGGACTTGGAGTCGGCATAGCCTATGAACATCTGGATTATTTTGATATGCGTTATGAGTTGTTAGTCATTGATTCAAGGTACAATACACCTGCTAGTGTCAGTGGTGGAATATTCACCAATGTCAGCGATGATATGTCGATATTGAGTCTGGGCCTATCTGTTATACCCATACTCAAGTATGCGGTGTCTAATGTTGAGCTATATGCCGGCGCCGGCATCAGCCTGTTCTGGTCGACGCTAACTATTTCTGCCAGCACGCTCGGTATTCCCGGTACTCACGAGGAAAAATCTTCTGATGTTGGATATCAGACGCTGGCCGGGATTTCTTACAGGTTTGTTGACTCGGCTATCGCTATCGAATTCCGACAGCTCGATTTTCAGGTCAATCTTTCCCCGGTAACCAGTACCGGCAATCTTGATGCTGGTGGTGATATGGTGTCGTTTATTTACAAGTTTATTTTCTAAAACAACAGCGCAGGATAATGTGTTTATTGCACCTTACTGCATTACTCTGCTTTCAAATTAAATGTATTTAGTAAACTGTCACCATAATAGCAACAATAATCAACCATCAATCTCAACCACAGGACACTGCCTTGGATTTCACCTGGATTGCTTTTGCTAACTCCTACACCGCGCTGATTGCGCTGGTGTTTGCCTTTGGGTTTGTTGCCAGGCAGGTCGGACTGCCGCCACTGGTGGGTTTCCTGCTGGCCGGTTTTGTGATGAAGGCCATGGGCGTACAGTCCTTTCCGGCGCTGCATGCGCTGTCTGACCTTGGTATTACCCTGCTGCTGTTCACCATTGGCCTGAAGCTGGATATTCGCAGCCTGGCGCGGCCGGAGATCTGGGCGGTGTCGAGCCTGCATATGCTGATGGTGGTGCTGTCATTCGGCACCCTGATTACCCTGGTCAGTTACGTCGGCCTGCCGCTATTCCTTGATATCAGCATCCAGACCGCCGCGCTGCTCGGGTTTGCGTTGAGTTTTTCCAGTACCGTGTTCGCCGTCAAGATGCTGGAAGATAAAGGCGAGCTCAAGGCCAACCATGGCCGTATCGCGATCGGCATCCTGATTATGCAGGATATCTTTGCCGTGGTTTACCTGACTGCCTCCACCGGCAAGCTGCCTTCACCGTGGGCGCTGGCGGTGCTGCTCAGCCTGATTGCACTGCGCCCGGTGTTCGCACAGATCATCAAACGTGTCGGCCATGGCGAGCTGCTGGTGATTGCCGGGCTGATTTTTGCCATGGGCGGCGCGGCGCTGTTCGAGCTGGTAAACATGAAGGCCGACCTCGGTGCGCTGGTCATGGGCATGGTGCTGGCACGGCAGCCGCGTTCATCGGAAATGGCGACCGCCCTGCTGGCATTCAAGGACCTGTTCCTGATTGGCTTTTTCCTCAGCATCGGCCTGTCCGCAACCATCAGCCTGGATGTCGTCAGCACCGCGCTGCTGCTGGTGCTGGTCATGCCATTCAAGGTGCTACTGT
>JAPHSZ010000060.1 GCA_026196545.1 Gammaproteobacteria bacterium | reverse complement strand
GTTTCCGCCGTGCCCAACGAGCAGACACTGTTGCAGCAGGTGCTCAGTGAACAGGCAGGGCGCAAAGTCAGGCTCAGCACCCAGGTGCGTAGCGAGCGCGCTCGCTGGCTGGAAATGGCGGTTGCCAATGCTGCCAATACGCTCACCACGCGCCTGATGTCGCGCACCGGACTGATGAAACGTTTCGAAGCCCTGCAGGAACTGCTGCAACTGGATAGCATCCCGACACGGCTGGAATGCTTCGACATCAGCCATACCCAGGGTGAGTCTACGGTCGCCTCCTGCGTGGTAATGACCCCGGAGGGTGAATATAAAACAGACTACCGTCGCTACAATATCAAGGGCATCACTGGCGGTGATGACTACGCTGCGATGCGCCAGGCGCTGGAACGGCGTTTCCGCAAGGGCGGCAAGGACGAGCAGAAGCTGCCCGATATCCTGTTCATCGACGGCGGCAAGGGCCAGTTGCGCCAGGCCATCGAAGTGCTCGATGATCTGGCTATAACATCCGTGTTGCTGGTCGGCGTTGCCAAGGGAGAAGGGCGCAAGGCTGGGCTGGAAAAGCTGGTGTTCAGCGATGGTCGCCCCGAGCTGCATCTCACGCTTGACTCCCCCGCGCTCAACCTGATCCTTCAGGTGCGCGATGAGGCGCATCGGTTTGCCATCTCCGGTCATCGGGCACAACGTGCCAAAACCCGGCGTGAGTCGCCATTGGAACATATCCCCGGCCTCGGCCCGAAACGCAGGCAGACCCTGCTGAAACATTTTGGTGGATTACAGGGCATAACTCGTGCGGGGGTTGCAGATCTTGTTACAATACCCGGCATCAGCAAAAAGCTGGCTCAGGCTATATATGATAAATTCCATATTAATCAATAAGATAGCAACGATATTAAAACAAGAATCTATTTTTTAACATGAATATCAACATCCCAAATACCCTGACACTGTTCCGCATGGGTATCATCCCTGTGTTTATTCTGGCGTTTTACTGGCCGCATCCTGAGGCCCATGTCATCGCCACCAGCATTTTCTTTATCGCTGGCATCTCAGACTGGTTCGACGGTTATCTGGCGCGCAAACTCAACCAGCAGAGTGCACTGGGCGCGTTTCTCGACCCGCTGGCCGACAAGCTCATGGTCGTGGTCGCACTCTGCCTGCTCATCGCCGAATACCCGGATAACAACTGGCTGCTGTTCTCTGCCATTATCATCCTCGCCAGGGAAATTATCATCTCCTCACTGCGCGAATGGATGGCCACCCAGGGCAAGGACAACATTGTCATGGTCTCATTTGCCGGCAAGGCCAAAACATTCGCCCAATTATGGGCGCTGGGCTTTTTGATTTATGGCAAAGACCTGTTTGATCTACCCATTTTCACCATCGGCATCGTACTCATTGTCTGGGCGGCCATCCTGACCCTGTATTCAATGATGACCTACCTGATTTCAGCCTGGAGCACGATAAAAAACGCCGGCTAGGAAATAAATAGCCATGGCGCAGGTTTATTGCTTGACAGCAGGCCACACGCCGCTAGAATAGCCACCTGCTTAGATGCACTGCGGGAATAGCTCAGCTGGTAGAGCGCAACCTTGCCAAGGTTGAGGTCGCGAGTTCGAACCTCGTTTCCCGCTCCAATTTATACGACCAAACCCTGCTAATCAGGGTTTTTTCGTTTCAGGCCAATAGAAAAACAAATTGGCCTGAAAAAGTGGTGCAAACTGTTAAATAATCAGCGATTATGCAGTAAGCTCACACAAGTTTTACGGCGGGATGGCAGAATGGCTATGCAGCGGATTGCAAATCCGTGGATCTCGGTTCGACTCCGGGTCCCGCCTCCATTTTTACATTAAATTCAATATCAAGCTTTCCTGCCCAGGTGGCGAAATTGGTAGACGCAAGGGACTTAAAATCCCTCGGTGGCAACACCGTGCCGGTTCGATTCCGGCCCTGGGCACCATTTATAATCTGATTAAAATCAACAAGCTACATTAATTAAGCTGTAATCTTTGCTGCTTTTTTATTGGTTATTTTTAATCACTCCGTAAATCGTTCCGTAAAAAACGTCTGCATCTGTCTACGAACCCATCTAAGCAGTTCGTGTCTTTCTGAAATAAACAATAAGGATCAATCACTTGCTATGGTGGTGTGGCTGTATTGATTTTCTTACGTAGTTAATTCGTAGCATCGAATAAATGTGATTTGATTAAGGTCTGTTACCGACCCAAAGCAGCCGTTGGAGTTTAAAAAAACCTGCCACATATAACTACATGGCAGGTTGTACCGAGTTTAATCAAATAACTTATCAAAAGGACTTTTTGTACCTTTACAGTGGTCTGCTGCGATATGTGTATAGATCATGGTCGTTTTCAGGTCTTTATGCCCCATCAGCTGTTGTATCGTCCTGATGTCTGTACCAGCCTGTAACAGATGAGTAGCAAAAGAATGACGTAGGGTATGTGCTGTCACTCGTTTTGTAATCTCACACTCGCGGACAGCCTTTCTGAGTGCTTTGCTAAGAGTCGATTTAGACATGTGCCAGCGTCTGACAACATGAGGCAGTAATTTATCCTGGGTGACGGTTGCAGAAGGGAACACATATTGCCATTCAAACCGAGTTTCAGCACCACGCAACTTACGGTTTAACGCATTAGGTAAATCAACAAACCCCCAGCCCCTATTGAGGTCATTAACATGAAGCTGTTTTCGCCAGATAAAATGCTGTGAGAGCGGCCGAATGAGTTTCTCAGGCAACAGGGTAACACGGGATTTTCTTCCCTTAGTGTTGCGAATACAGATAGATTTATTGGTCAGGTCAATATCCTGAATGCGTAACGTAACACATTCATTGATTCGCATTCCTGTGCCATAGAGCAGGCTGGCTGCTAAGCCTGAACGCCCCGACATTGACTCTAAAATCGCTTTAACTTCGTTTGGGCTTAAAACGGTTGGAAGGTACTCAAATCGTTTGGGACGAACAAGATCGGTCAGGCCATCCATATCCTTGTGAAGAATCTGTTTGTAGAGAAAAACAATGGCGTTCAAAGCCTGGGACTGAGTGCTAGCGGACACTCTTCTATTTACAGAAAGATGATTAAGGAACTGGGTGATATGACTGGTTGATAGCTCAGCGGGATGTTTTAGGTTGTGAAAATAGAAATACTATTTAAGCCAGTAGGTATAGATACGCTCCGTTGAAACGCTGTAATGACGTCGTCTTAGCTCATCTCTTACTTGTGTTAGTAATTTGGGCTTACCCCATAAGTTTACTCCTTTATTAAGTGATTGAAATTTATATAAAAACGGTATATGTTATCCCCTGAAACCCCAATAACAAGGAATTTGTTCCGACTTTCGTCATTTCAATAACACTGCAAAAACCGCCTATCTTACTGATTTATCAGCCAATTATTGTAAACATGGAGAAAGGTGAAGGAGTGATAACAGGAAAAAATTCCGTTTAACAGATGTTATAAGGTCAAATGAACATTACTAAACTATCAAATCAACAGCGGGATAAAAGAGCTCTCAGGTTTGTATATCTAGGGCTAGCTGTAGTCTGTATTGCTGTAGCCTTCACAAGCGGAATAAAACCACCTGTCATATTTGCAATCATTGGAACCACGCTATCAGTATTCCTCGTGAGAGCTGTCTTTTACAACTACGCTTACTCACTTGCAGAACGAAAGCATAAACAGGGTGAGAACAATTATTTCCCTTTAGTTAAGGCATTAATTATCTTTACCATAATGGTTCTATCACTTACTGTTGCATATATTGCCACTAGGTACATATATGCCTTATAACAAATCACTCAACTTGACCGGCGCAGAAAACGCGCCGCCAAGTTAGCTCAAACGTTATGTGTATTAGGATATAAAGCATGGAAAAAGCAAAGGAACCAGAAAAGCCTAATAGCATCTTCGACATTTCATTAAATTTACTACGTCGATCTGTAGTCGGTTTTATCACCCTTTCCAGCATTGTGGGTTTAGTTTGGTATTGGGAGTCAAATTCACTATTACTTAAAACTACAAATGTGGTGCTTATAATACTTGGCGTAACCATAGTTATTAAGCATCAAATCAAGTATTTAGACTATTTATTTTTTATTTTACTGATTATGCTATTTGTTATTAGCTATGCGCATTAACGTCATGTCAGTAAAAAAACATAACGAACAAGGATAGATCGTGAGCGCGCAGCGATCCACGATCTATCCTGTTGTTGGACAAGCCCGGTTTACCTTATATAAGAAAATATCTTTT
>JAPHSZ010000046.1 GCA_026196545.1 Gammaproteobacteria bacterium | reverse complement strand
CTGGTACAACCGTGCAGGTGTTGAGCGTGTGATGGGGTTCTGTACGCCAAAGGAATACCTGGAATTCATGCGCCAGTGTCCTGATCTGGAGCGCATGATTACTCGTAGTGGCACCAGGCTGATTAAATTCTGGTTTTCAATTAGCCGTAATGAACAGTTCCGTCGTCTGCATGCACGCCAGCATGATCCGTTAAAACAATGGAAGATTAGTGATATTGATATTGCTTCAATCGACAAATGGGAAAATTACACCGAGGCCAAAGAGGCCATGTTCTTTTATACCGATACCAAGGATGCGCCATGGACTGTGGTCAAGTCAGACTGTAAAAAACGGGCGCGACTCAATGCGATTCGTTATGTTTTATGTACGGCGGACTACCCAAACAAGGATACTGCAGTAGCGTGTAATGCGGATGAGCTAATTATAGGGTCTGCCGACACGATATATGAGTCGGGTGAAAAGCACCTGCAACACCCGCCTTTTGATATTGATTAAGGCAATGGCTGTGATCAGGAAACATGTCTGACCACATTCAATAGCAGGAACAGTACAGCCGAAACAAAACCTACTTTTGGAATCCACAAAGGAAATACCCTGACGCCTTCCGGTCGAGGTTGTTTCTGTTTGATTTTGATCAGCGCCAGATTGACCAGCGTAAAAACGATCAGGATGATGAAGCTGGTCATTTCTGCCAGTGTCACCATGGGCAGTACAATGGCGAAAAACAGTATCAGTGATACCACGACCAGCGTGCTGTTCACGGGGGTACGGGTGGGGGCATAAATAGCGGAAAACCAGTTTGGCAGCCAGCCACGATGGCCCATGCCGTAGAGCAGGCGCGATGCCATAATCAGCTGTATCAGGGCACCGTTAATCACGGCGAACACGCCAATCATACTGATGACGATGGGTGCCTTGCCAGTGGCGGCGGTGTACACCATTGCTAGTGGAGCATCGTTCTGTGCCAGCTGCTGCGGCTCTACGAATAAAATAGCAACGGTGGCGACACCAGCGTAGAGCAGGGCGGAGATGATCACGGCCAGTAAAATGGCCCTGGGCATATTGCGTTGCGGGTCTTGTACTTCTTCGGCCACATTGACCATGTCCTCAAAACCCAGATAGGCGTAAAAGGCGAGGAACGCGCCGGCAAAAATACCGATAAATGAAAAGCCATGGTTCATCTCCGGGATCGCCATAAAGTTCTGCTGCATTGTCGGCAGCTGTTCTACGCCTACCCAGATGATCAGGCCCAGGCCGGCGATTTCCAGCAGGGTCAGAAATGAGGCGACCGTGACCGACTGCCTGATCCCCCAGATGGCCAGTGCACCCAGTATCAGCAGCAATGCCGTAATGATCATCTCTGAAGGGATGGCCTGTATGCTGGGGATATAAGCGACCAAGAGCACTTTTAAATAGCCGACAAAGCCATGCACAATGGCGGCAGAGGACACCACGCCGGCACATACAATCAACAGCCCCACCAGCAGGGACAGCTTGCGGATATGGAAACCTTCGTATAAATACACGGCTTCGCCCGCGCTCACCGGGTAGCGGGCAGAGAGTTCCGCGTAACTGAGTGCTGAAAATGAAGCGATGATCGAGGCCAGCAGGAAGGATAGCGGCGCATAATACCCGGCTTCCCCCGCCACCTTGCCGATCAGGGCATAAATGCCCGCACCCAGAATATTCCCCAGTCCATAAAAGGTAATTAGCGGCAAAGTCAGGCTGCGCTTTAGGCTGTTTTCTCTATGGTTCATTCTTTATGAATTTCAGTCTTGGTATCTGTGATGGTAACTGAAAAAAATAAATATGAGGTATCTATTTGTTTATATTGGGTCTAATTATGGAATATGTAAATTAATGTAATTTTGTCTTGGCGAGCACTATATCTTGTGTTAATTTATACGGATCAGTACTAGATGATGATAATTAAATACTAATAAACACGGTTTTAATATAGTTGCAGCGTACACAAGAATAACAATAAACAAAGGGATGAAAAAATGACCGCACCCAAACTCCATGCAGTACCCAATAATGTAAATGAAGTGCCTTATCAGGAAGCCTCTCTTGATATCTGGGACACTAAATATCGCCTGAAAACCCGTGAGGGCGACCTGGTTGATCAAACTCTGGACGACAGCTACGAGCGTGTTGCACGTGCGCTATCTGATGTTGAAGCCACGCCCAAGCTGAAGAAAGAATGGTATGAACATTTTTTATGGGCATTGCGCCATGGTGCCATTCCCGCGGGTCGCATTATCTCCAATGCCGGTGCACTGGAGCACAAACCAGCGACTTCAACCATCAACTGCACCGTTTCCGGCACCATTATGGATTCCATGGACGACATCCTCGGCAAAGTACACGAATCGGGTTTAACCCTGAAAGCCGGTTGCGGTATTGGCTACGAATTCTCTACCTTGCGCCCCAAGGGCGGTTATGTTTCAGGTGCGGGTGCTTATACCTCCGGGCCGATGTCGTTCATGGATATCTACGACAAAATGTGTTTCACCGTCTCCTCTGCAGGTGGCCGTCGTGGCGCACAGATGGCCACTTTTGATGTAGGTCATCCCGATGTTTTTGATTTTATCAAGGCCAAACGTGAAGATGGTCGCCTGCGCCAGTTCAACTTGAGCCTGCTGATCACCACCGATTTTGTCGAAGCGGTAAAGGCCGATGGCGACTGGCCGCTGGCTTTTCCGATCACCAATAAGGAATGCGCCCAGGAAAAAATCGATCTCAATGATGCCTCCCAGATCATCTGGCGCGACTGGCCGGTCAAGGGCGATTACGTCACCAACGACACCGGCAAAAAAGCCTGCCGCATCACCCGCGTGGTGCCGGCACGCCGCCTGTGGGACAGCATCATGACTTCCACCTACGATTACGCTGAGCCCGGCTTCATCCTGATCGACAAGGTCAATGAGATGAACAATAACTGGTTCTGTGAAAACATCCGCGCTACCAACCCCTGTGGTGAGCAGCCGCTGCCGCCTTATGGCTCCTGCCTGCTGGGTTCGATAAACCTGACGCGCTTTGTAGTCAATCCGTTTACCAGCAAGGCCGAGTTCGACTGGGACAGCTACCGAAAAACTGTGCGTATCTTTACCCGCATGCTCGATAATGTGGTTGAGATCAATGGCCTGCCACTGGAGCAGCAGCGCAATGAAATCATGACCAAACGCCGTCACGGCATGGGTTACCTGGGTCTGGGTTCCAGCCTGACCATGCTGGGCGTGAAATATGGCTCAGAAAAATCACTCGAGTTTACCGAACAGGTCACCAAAGAACTGGCACTGGAAGGCTGGCGTACAGGCGTTGAGCTGGCAAAAGAAAAGGGCTGCGCTCCGGTGTTTGAGCAGGAGTTCGACGTTACCGGCGAAATGATCTACAAACGCCCGGAAATGCTCGATGATGGTTTCAAGGTCGGCGATAAAGTCGCGGGTAAAATACTT
>JAPHSZ010000142.1 GCA_026196545.1 Gammaproteobacteria bacterium | reverse complement strand
ATGACCAGCACCGCTACAGCTTGCTACTGCACCTGTCGATGAGTTGTAACAGAGGCTCTGATTGGTATCAACAATGTCATAGAGGCCTGTGTTGGTGGTGGTTGTGGTTGACGAACTCGAACTTGCCACACAGGTTACTGTTACATTGGTGACATTGCTTCCAGAAAGTATGCCGCTGGCATTACTCACTGTACAGGTTTGACCTGTGGGTTGAGTCAACACTGTCACGTTATAGTTACTGCCATTGCTCAAAGAAGTGGCAAAGGTAAAACTGCTATTATCTGTAATATCCAGATCATAATTTCCGTTGTACTGTAAGACCAGACCAGTGCCGGTAAGCCCGGAGACCGTGCCTCCAATACTGTAATAAGTTGCAGTCGAACTACTATCACTGCTATCACTGCCACCACAGCCAGACAGGACGCCGACCAAAAACATTAGGCCAAGAATAATAGTAGAACGACTTCTTTTAGTTGATGGTTTCATGACATCATATCTCCATATCCAGATTATTTTTTATTGTTTGGCAAACCCCAAACGCCATCAGATGATAAAAAATGTTGGGGTAGCCTAATTATTTACCGTCTATTCAAGCATACAAATGTGCAGAAATTATGGAGCTTTAAATAAACCTGCACTTATTACCTGCCAGACCTGGAACCATCACCACCGCGCCCCATACGCTGCTGATGTTGCTTTTTCATTTTTTCGGAAAAACTGACAAAACGGGCCATCTGGTCATTGTCCAGCAGCGGCTCCAGCTGTTGCAGGGTCTGCTCATAAATTGCTTCGTGCTGTTGACGATCGGCCTGTCGCATACTCATGCGCTTTTCGTGTGACGATTTCAGCACTTTCATCACCGCTTCTATTTGATCTTCCCGTAAGGAAAGCATTTGGGTCATGTGTTGTTTCGGGTCATGCTGCTGGCAGTTCGGTGGCTGAGGACAATCACCTTTATCAGCTCCCATGCCTTTATTGTCTGCATAGCCTGAAACAGGTAAGGCTGTCATGCCAAGAAAAATAAATACCAGATGCTTTTTCATTGCTATCTCCTACTGTTGTTAATGATTGCATTGCGCAGCAACTGTGCTTTGCATGGTGAATAGACTACGCAAGGAGTTTGTAGAAAATATGGAGAAATAAAGGAGATTGAAAAAAACAGCCTTACAGGCTTTGCCATTATCTTAATGTCACCGTAATCTTAGAACCATGTTCAGACGACAGCTAAAATTCAAACTCTTCCTGATCTTCCTGGCGACCGTCGCGCTGGTGATTGCCTTGATGCTGGTGATGATGAACTGGAGCTTCAAGCGCGGTTTTGTCGATTACCTCAACCAGTCAGACAAAACCCAGTTAACACCGGTGGTTGAACGCCTTGAGGATTATTACGCCAGCCATGATAGCTGGGATGACTTGCAGCAGAACCCGAATATCTGGCGTGAACTGACACGCCCTGCCGATGCTGAACCACCGGCACATATGCCACCACACAGAGAGGCTGGCTTTGGTGACCGGTTTAACAACCCGTCGTGGCCACCGCCGAGACACCCCAGCCCGATGAGAATGGAGCCACCAGATTTCGCCAATCCACCGGCATCAGACAGAACTGCAATAGCGCCAAAATCAACTTCACTGGAACTGGGGCCACGCCTGAGCCTGTTCGACAGCAAACGCCAGCACATCATAGGTCGCGCTTCTAAAATGAACGATGCCAACTGTACACCACTGCACAATGACTGGCAGTTGATTGGCTGGCTGAGCATAGAGCCGGTGAGCACACCGAGCCAGAGTCGAGACCTCGCTTTTGTGCAACAGCAGGCAAATAATCTTTATATTATCGCCGCGATTGCACTGCTCATCGCCGCACTGGTTTCAGTCATACTGGCCCGCCGATTACTGCAACCTATCAGCGCACTCACCGCTGGCGCACGTTCATTAACCCAGGGCAATTACGAAACCCAGATTGAAGTTAGCGGCAAGGATGAACTCGGTCAGCTCGCCGAAGATTTCAATATATTGTCTAACACCCTCGCCGCCAATGAATCAGCGCGTCGTCGCTGGATCGCCGACATCTCGCACGAACTGCGCACCCCGCTGGCCGTACTGCGCGGAGAAGTCGAAGCTTTGCAGGATGGCGTTCGCCCTACCGATGACAAATCACTGCAATCATTGCACAGCGAAGTCGGCCAGTTGAACAAACTGGTCGATGACCTGTACCAGCTTTCGCTGTCTGATCTTGGCGCACTCAATTATCAAAAAGTGGAACAAAATATTTCCGACGTCATTGAGCAAACCTGCGACAGTTTCCGCGCGCGTTTCAACAACGCCAACATTGAGCTGAAACTGAAACTGGCCAATGAACCGCTATGGGCGCTTGCCGACAGCGAACGCATCAGTCAGTTGCTGCACAACCTGCTGGAAAACACGCTGCGTTATACCGACAGCGGCGGCAGCATGGAGATTAGCGGCCACGTTGATGGCACACAGATACAGATTGATATACACGACAGCGCACCGGGGGTTGAACAGGCCCTGCTGCCACGTTTGTTCGACCCGCTCTATCGCACCGAGGCTTCACGCAACCGTGCCAGAGGCGGTGCCGGCCTCGGCCTGGCCATTGTGCGCAATATTGTCAGCGCGCATCAGGGCGAGATTGATGCCCAACCTTCTCATCTCGGCGGTGTCTGGATTCGTATCACACTACCAAAAGCAACAGGAGCTACAGCGTGAATGATATTCTGATCGTCGAAGACGAACCAAAACTGGCTTCGCTGTTACAGGATTATTTAAAGCAGTCCGGTTACAGCAGCGACATCATCGATGACGGCAATAATGTGATTGATCGCATCAACCAGCATATGCCACAACTGATGCTGCTCGACATCATGTTACCGGGGCGCGATGGCATTGATATTTTGCGCGAGTTGCGCGGATTCTCTTCGCTGCCAGTGATTATGGTGACAGCAAAGATCGAAGAAATCGACCGCCTGCTCGGACTCGAACTCGGTGCTGATGATTACATCTGCAAACCATTCAGTCCGCGTGAAGTTGTGGCACGCGTCAAGGCGGTGCTGCGTCGTTTCGAGCCACAGGCAAACACCACTTCACCATTAAATATTAATGCCGATCGTTTTGAAGCGACCCTGAATAATCAGCTGTTAAAACTGACCCGCACAGAATTTAATTTACTGGAACGTTTGAGTTCGCACCCGGGACAGGTGTTTTCGCGAGACCGGTTAATCGACGGCATTTATGAAGACCATCGCATTGTCACCAACCGCACCGTTGATAGCCACATCAAAAACCTGCGCAACAAAATGCTGGCAGTCATGCCCGAGCAGGAATTAATTCATTCGGTTTATGGTGTGGGGTACAAGTTTGAGTTTGCCTGACAGCTCGCTCACAGCGACCTGTGATTAATTTTTATCCGAGCGCATTTTTGCAATAACTTCATCCGTCATATCCGCTTCGGCATCAAACCAGAGCACATCATCCCTGATCACCTTCACCATTTGAACGCCAGATGCTTTTGCTAACGGTTCTGCTATCGCCTTTACTTCATCGCGAAACTTGTTGATTAAATCGGCCTTCAGCTGGTTACTTTTTTGCTGCGCCGCCAGTTGCTCATTACGCAATTGCTGTTGCGCCTGAACAATTAATTGCTGCACACGCTGTTTGTCTTCATCACTGGATTTTTCAGTCAACGAAGCCTGCTCCTGTTTAACTTTATTTTGCAGTTCACCGGCAATCGCTGTTAACTGTTGCTGCAACTGCTGTTCAGACTCTGCTATTTCCTGCTTCATTACCTCATCACGCCCCAGCGCCTTGGCAACCGCGTCCAGGTCAACCAGCGCGATAGCATTGCTATTTAGTGAATCACAGGCAGAAATGGATATAAGCAATGCCGACAGAAAAATTATTTTAATTGTTTTCATAAACCTTTATTAACCTTTAATAATTATTAATTTTAAACACTATGCTGTCGCCTTCTGGCAACAGCCACCAGGCCAAGCAGGCCGGAACCAAATAACCAGACCGAAGCCGGTACGGGCACTGCTGAAACGACACTTAACTGAACAAAATCAGTAGTACCGCTAAAGTCATAAAGATAATCCACCTGCCAGTCCAGTCCATTACCCAGCACCCACATGGTCAGCAGATCAAATTCACCGACGATGCTTTCAGCGGTGAGGATATCGAAGGTATCT
>JAPHSZ010000028.1 GCA_026196545.1 Gammaproteobacteria bacterium | reverse complement strand
ACTTTGTCCAGTTCGACAGAAGCGCCTTCTTCAGCGTCTAATTTTTCAACGCGAAGTACTTCGCCCTGGGTAACTTTATGTTGTTTTCCACCCGTGCTGACTACAGCGTACATGGGTTTTCTCCAAAATCGTTGACAGAAAGGGCGCAGATTGTACCGGTAACTCTGCTGTGTGGCAAGTCTGGGGGCGGTATTACGTGCTTATTTTTGATAAAAAATAGGCGGATGGACGATTTACCGCGCCTGAGCTTGACACTATAGTGCTCACCTACATAGGATGCGCACTCTTTAAAGCGATTTAATGGTATTTAAGTGTCTGAAAACAAGCAAGATTCCAGCTTGGTTATCGATCCCGTGATTGCCCTGAGTAAGGCAGATATGGAAGCGGTCAACGATGTTATCCGTGAGCGGCTGAGTTCTGAAGTCGCTCTGGTGAATCAGCTCGGTCACTATATTATCGATTCTGGCGGCAAACGGCTAAGGCCGATGCTAGCGGTACTGGCGGCGCGTGCCTATGGTTATGAAGGCACCAATCACCAGCTGCTGGCAGCGATTGTTGAGTTTATTCACACCGCGACCCTGTTGCACGATGACGTGGTCGATGAATCCGATATGCGCCGCGGCCAGGAAACCGCCAATGCCATGTTTGGTAATGCGGCCAGTGTGCTGGTGGGTGATTTCCTGTATTCCAGGGCGTTTGAAATGATGGTGGATGTGAACAGTATGCGGGTCATGGAAATAATGGCCCAGACCACCAATGTGATCGCCGAGGGAGAGGTGATGCAATTGCTGAACGTGCACGATGCTGAAACCACCGAAGCGCGTTATAGAGAAGTGATTCACTGTAAAACTGCCAAGCTGTTCGAGGCGGCGACCCGACTGGGTGCGGTTTTATGTGACCGCCCGCGTGAAGAAGAGGATGCGATTGCTCGTTATGGCACGCATCTGGGTGCGGCATTCCAGCTGATTGATGATGTGCTCGATTACTGTTCCAGCAGTGAAGACATGGGCAAGAACGTGGGTGATGACCTGGCTGAGGGAAAACCAACCTTGCCGCTGATCTATGCCATGGAGCAGGGCAATGAAGCGCAGTCGGCGCTGATCCGCAAAGCCATTGAACAGGGTGGTTACGATATGATTGAAGAAGTGCAGGCGATTATCCAGGAAACAGGTGCGCTGGAGTACACGCGTAGTGTGGCTCAGCAGGAGGCGGACAGGGCGATTGAGCAACTGTCGCATCTGCCGGAATCGGAATATAAACAGGCGCTTGAGATACTTGCACTATTCTCGGTGCAGCGTAGCGCCTGATTTCATCAGACCAGCAAACTGGTATAATTGAACGTTCGGAGTGTAGCTCAGCCTGGTAGAGTACTACGTTCGGGACGTAGGGGTCGGAGGTTCAAATCCTCTCACTCCGACCAATCAGATTGATCGATTCATGATCAAAATAGAGTAAAGACTGTGGCAAAAGGTAATTTATACATCATTTCAGCCCCTTCGGGTGCCGGTAAAAGCAGTCTGGTTTCAGCACTGGTTGAAGACTGGCCGGATATTGAGGTTTCGGTTTCGCATACTACGCGAGCCATGCGCCCGGGTGAAAAAGAGGGGGTGAATTACCATTTTGTCGATGAGGCCAAATTTGTCGAAATGATCGATGAAGGCCTGTTTCTGGAGCACGCCCAGGTGTTCGATAATCGCTACGGCACCTCGCGCCAGAGCATTCAGGAACAGCTGCTCAAGGGCAAGGATGTCATTCTGGAGATCGACTGGCAGGGTGCGCGTCAGATCAGGCAGCTGGTCAACGACTGCAAAACCATATATATTCTCCCGCCCAGCGTTGCAGCGCTGAGAGAACGGCTGCAAAATCGCGGGCAGGATGATGATGAACTGATCGAGCGGCGCATGCGCGATGCGGTTAGCGAAATGTCGCATTATGGCGAGTTTGATTATATAGTTATCAATGACGATTTTGAGCAGGCAAAAAAAGACCTGTCTGCGATATTTGTCAGCAACCGGTTGCTGAAAGAGTTTCAGCAGGAACAGCATACCGATTTGCTGGCAGAATTACTGACCACAGAGCTTTAGTGGCCTATATTGAGAATAACTGATAGATATAACTGGAGTATGAATTAATGGCACGTTTAACCGTAGAAGATTGCCTGGATTACGTAGATAACCGATTTGAACTGGTGCTGGTTGCCACCAAGCGCGCGCGTCAGCTTGCGATGGGCGCCGATCCTTTGGTTCCACTGGAAAATGACAAGCCAACGGTGCTGGCCTTGCGCGAGATTGCAGAAAACCTGATTAATGATGAAGTGCTGGAAGAAGCAGTAATTCAACAGGATGATGTTGAAGCATTAATTGAAGGAGATTTGCAGGCCATCGAAAAGCCTCAGTAAAGGTTTAATTATCTTGACGTCAGAACCGGTTGCCAGCGACAACGAAATTACAGACGGCGTTGATGGCCGGTTTCTGATCTCCCACTTATGTGATTTAGTTGGTACCTATATGGACAAGGAGCAGGTCCAGGAAGTGTATCAGGCCTATCTATTTGGTGCGCAGGCTCACGAAGGCCAGGTTCGCCAGTCGGGCGAGCCTTATATTTTTCACCCGCTCGCAGTAGCAAGAATTCTCGCAACCATGCATATGGATGTGAAGAGCATTGTCGCCTGTATTTTGCACGATGTTCTCGAAGACACGCCGGCAACACGTAAAGTCATTGAAGAAAAATTTGGTGAAGATGTCGCCCATCTGGTGGATGGCGTCAGCAAGCTCACGCACATCAAGTTTAAAAATAAAATTGAGCAGCAGGCTGAAAATATTCAAAAGGTACTGCTGGCGATGGCGCAGGATATTCGCGTCATTCTAATCAAGCTGGCCGATCGCCTGCACAACATGCGCACACTGGGTGCTTTGCGGCCTGATAAGCGACGCCGTATCGCACAGGAAACACTGGAAATTTATATCCCGATTGCTAATCGACTGGGTATTTACACAATTCGGCATGAGATGGAAGATCTTGTGCTCAAGGCCAAATACCCCCTGCGTTACAAAGTGCTTGAGCATGCGGTAAACAAGGCCAGTGGGCACCGTAAGGAAGTGATTAATAAAGTTGACAAGGCGCTGGTAACAAGGCTCAACGAAATGGGGCTTGATGCCGAAGTGCAAAAACGCAAAAAACATTTATTCAGCCTGTATGAAAAAATGCGCGACAAGCATCTGTCGTTCAATCAGGTGTTCGATGTTTATGCTATACGTGTGCTGGTTGATACCGTAGATGAATGTTATCGAGTGCTGGGTGTAGTGCATAATTTGTTCAAGCCTATTCCTGGGCGCTTCAAGGATTACATCGCGATTCCTAAAAGTAATGGTTACCAGTCGTTGCACACCGCCCTGTATGGTCCGCATGGTATTCCGATGGAAGTGCAGATTCGCACTGAGGATATGGATGTGTTTGCAGAAAGCGGCATCGCGGCGCACTGGGTTTATAAATCACCGGGTGAATCGAGTATGACGGGCGCACATGCGCGCGCACGTGAATGGCTGACCGGCATTCTGGAGATGCAGCAATCGGCGGGCGATTCGCTGGAGTTTCTTGAAAACGTAAAAGTCGATTTATTTCACGATGAAATTTATGTTTATACACCGGAAGGCGATATCATAAAATTGCCGCGCAACGCGACCCCGGTTGATTTTGCCTACATGGTGCACACCGATATTGGCAATAGCTGCGTTGCGGCCAAGCTGGATCATAGCTTTGCGCCACTCAACACGCCTTTGTATAGCGGCCAGACGGTTGAGATTATTACTTCACCCACGGCGCGTCCCAATCCAGCCTGGTTAAATTATGTGGTCACGGTCAAGGCGCGAAGCAACATCAGAAGTTACCTGAAAAACATGCAGCTCGATGAAGCGGTATCACAGGGCCGTCGATTGCTGGAGCGCTGCCTGAAAGTGTTAGGCCTCAGGCTGGAAGACGTGCCCGATGATGCGATGCAATCCACGCTGGAAGAATATGGTTTCGAAACCCTGCTTGAGTTGCTGGAAGATATCGGTATGGGCAACCGTTCGGCTAGCCTGGTGGTAAGACGACTGGTGCCTGAACGTGTAGCGCAGGGAGATTCAGACGAAACGCGTGAAATGAAATCACAGTCACCTCTGGCGATTGATGGCACCGAAGGCATGGTGGTAACTTATGGTAAGTGCTGCTTCCCGATACCGGGTGATGACATTATCGGTATATTGAGTAAAGGCCGTGGCATCGTGATTCATCGTGAAGCCTGTAAGAATATTAGCCAGCTTCGTGTTGAAGTGGATAAGTGCATTGATGTGCAATGGTCGGATGATGCTGAAGGCAGCTTTAGCTGCCGCATTCGCCTGGATGTGGCCAACAAGCCCGGTGTGCTGGCGAGAACCGCAACCATTATTTCAGATGAAGGCGCAGATATAGAAGACGTTGAAGTTGAAGACCGCGATGGCTTTACCACAACCATTACTTATCAGCTTTGCCTGCATGGGCGTCTACATCTTGCTGATATCATGCGGCGATTAAGAAAAGTGCCCAATGTCATAAAAATCTGGCGTGTGTAAAGTCAGCCGACTTTCTTAACAAACCTGGTCAGTATAACAATTCGTTGTCCTTCTACGCGGCCTTCAATATGTTCCGGATTGTCGGCGACCAGGGAAATGCCGCGCACGGCAGTGCCACGTTTGGCGGTGAAGTTGGCGCCCTTAACGTCGAGATCCTTGATGAGTGTTACCGTGTCACCTGCTTCAAGTACCGCACCGTTGCTATCGACATGCTGAATGCTTTCATCATCGTCTTCCCCCACTGCTTTTGCCCATGCCAGGGTTTCATCATCGAGGTAGAGCATGTCGAGCAGATCCTGTGGCCAGCCCTCTGCGCTTAAACGGTCAAGCATGCGCCAGGCCATAACCTGTACGGCCGGTGTCTGGTTCCACATGCTGTCGTTGAGGCAGCGCCAGTGATTGACATCAATTTT
>JAPHSZ010000098.1 GCA_026196545.1 Gammaproteobacteria bacterium | reverse complement strand
GCGCGCGCTCAATCTTCTGGTGCGCATTGCGGTTGGCAACAGGCTGCCGGTTTATCAGTGGTCGGTCACAGAAGGCCTGAAACGTCTGGATATTGACCTCGGCACACAACGCCATAATGCGGAGCCATCAGACGTGCTGGCGCATATCAAGTCATCCAATACAGAAGGCATTTTTGTGTTGCTCGATTTTGATCCCTACGTTAGTGAGCCCACCAATACGCGTTATATAAAAGAGATTGCCATGAAGTTTGATGGGAGTCGCAATAAGCTGGTATTTATCAGTCATCAAATCAAGATGCCGGTAAGTTTGAATCACAGCGTGGTGCGTTTTGACCTGAGCCTGCCCAATGAAAAAGCCCTGATCCAGATTGTTAATGAAGAAGCCCTGAAATGGCAGAGAGAGTCGGGTCAGAAAGTGTCGGTCGATAAAAAGGCGGTGTCGCGTATTGTCAGTAACCTCAAAGGCCTGACCTTCAAGGATTCAAGACGCCTGATCAGAAATGCCATCGTTCACGATAGCGCCATTACCGAGAGTGACATTGATGAGGTGATGAAAACCAAATACCAGCTGCTGAACCGGGATGATGTGATTTCATACGAATATGATACCGCACGTTTTGGCGATGTTGGTGGCATGAGCAGGCTCAAGCAGTGGCTGCACCAGCGCGAAAAAGTTTTTCATGGCCAGGCGGATATGCAGGGTATCGACGCCCCTAAAGGCCTGTTGTTGCTGGGCGTTCAGGGCTGCGGAAAAAGCCTCGCCGCCAAAGCAATTGCAGGTATCTGGAATGTGCCCCTGTTGCGCTTTGATTTCTCGGCGCTGTATGATAAATATATTGGTGAGTCGGAAAATAATTTAAGATCTTCGTTGAAAACTGCCGAAGTGATGTCGCCCTGTGTGCTGTGGATTGATGAAATCGAAAAAGGTATATCGGGTGGCAACGATGACGGTACATCGAAAAGAATATTGGGTGCTTTTCTGACCTGGCTGGCGGAAAATAAGTCACATGTGTTTGTAGTGGCAACGGCCAACAATATCGAAGACCTGCCGCCGGAGCTGATTCGCAAGGGCAGGCTGGATGAAATCTTTTTTGTTGACCTGCCCAATGAAGAAATTCGAAAAAAGATTTTTGCTATCCATCTTGAAAAGCGCCAGGTTTCAACGGCTGAAGTTAATCTGGATGAAGTGGCTCAGGCCAGTGGCGGGTTCTCCGGAGCGGAAATCGAACAGGTAGTAGTCAGTGCGCTGTATGCCGTGCGTGCAGAAGGCGATGAGATGAATACGCAATATTTAATTGATGAAATTAAAGCAACACGACCACTGTCGGTAGTGATGGCGGAGCAGATTAATCGGTTGAGAGCCTGGGCGGCAGATAGAACGGTGCCAGTGGATTAAAGTTAATAATATTTTATTTGAAGAGGTGAGTATGGAAAATGCAGTTTTGTATATTTTGATCGCAACCGCGGTAGTCTGGCTGGCTTTGAATAGTATTGCAACCTATATTATTTTCAACACCTATTTTGAAGTAAAAAAACGCCGCCTGTACCAAATACTGTTTATCTGGCTGTTTCCGTTTATTGGTGCATTGATGGCTATATACCTGAACAGGCAGGATTACTTTGAACAAAAACGCCAGAGGCAGATAGGTAATCATACAGCTATTAGTGATTCGCAAGCGATAACTCACGCTATAGCAGCAAATCATCGCGGTGGTAGGTGATGTTTCTTTAATAATTTGTCTTATACGCAAATTTCCTTCTTAAATCCCGCAAAATAATATAAGCCCACGGCCAGAACAGGGCGCTGGTGAGTGAAGGCATAAAGTACAGCCAGCTATCGGGTGCGTGTCCCATGATGCCGCTTACCCATAGTACCAGCCCCTGTTTCAGTAGCAGCAAAAAGAAAATAACGATGGCCTGTTGCAGTAACGAGGCCACGCGTAGTCGTTGATGCTGTGAATGAATGATATAAATCACCAGCACCAGGCCCAGTGCGTGCTGGCCGAGTAATGCGCCGTGCGATACATCCAGCATCAGGCCGATGGACCAGGCGATGGTGACGCCGATACTGGCGGGTAGTGCCATGGTCCAGTAGATCAAAAACAGTGTGACCCAGTCGGGGCGAAACGCTTTTGCCCATTCGGGTAGCGGCATCATGGCGAGCATGAAGGCGGCAATCATGGTGAGGACGACGATGCGTGTATTAGGGTTCATCATCGCCGCTCAATTCTGTTTGTGGCTGGTTGTGCCAGACCAGCAGGACTTCACGGCTGCGGTCGAGCAGGGCAAGAGGTTCGGCATCGACGCTGACGAAGGCTTCATCGGGTGATCTTTCGATGTGGGTAATCACGGCAACGGGATAGTTGGCAGGAAAGCGCCCACCCAGGCCGGAGGTAATTAAAGTGTCACCAATGCGTATGTCTGCGTTATGTGGAATATGGCGTAAATCAAGGTGCTCAATTTTACCCGTGCCAAAGGCGACAGCACGCAGGCCAGTGCGGTCTACCTGTACCGGCAGTGCATGGCTGGCATCGGTAATTAGCATGGCCGTGGATGAGTTTGCATTAACGTGAATGGTTTGGCCTATAACGCCCTGTGCATCGATGATGGGTTGTGAGATATAAACCTCATCATTGCTACCTTTGTTGATGACGGTGAGCTGTCGATAGGGGTTAATATCAACATTGATGATTTCAGCAATGAGTATTTTTTCACCGGTTTTGGGTGTCGCGTGCAGCAGTTTGCGCAGGCGTCTGTTTTCTTTTTCGAGAATATCCAGTTTTTGCAGACGAACCTTGTTTAGCAACTGGAAGTCTTCGAGCCTGCGTTTTTCATTCAACAGAGTTTTGTGCGTGCTGAGGGTTTCGTCGCCCCAGTAGTACAGGCGAATAGGCAGATCAATGGTGTATTGCAGGGGGTAGAGTGCGTATGTCAGGGTATTACGTACCACTTCCAGCTGGCTTCCACGGTGGTCCAGTACCATCAGGCCAATGCTGGCGATTACCAGAACAAGGGTGCGCAGGGTAACAGAAGGGCCTTGTAGGAAAAGCGTTTGCATCGGGTCAGCAGCAACCAGCCTGTTTATGGCAAAGAGGCGACAGGACGTTTCCTGTCGCGCGATTAATCAAGTGCGAGAAAATCGGCCCCGTGTTCATCGATTAATTCAAGAACACGACCGCCACCACGTGCCACGCAGGTGAGCGGGTCTTCGGCCATGACTACCGGCAAACCGGTCTCTTCCATGATCAGGCGATCAAGGTCGCGCAGCAGAGCGCCACCGCCGGTGAGGACGATGCCGCGTTCAGCAACGTCGGCACCCAGTTCAGGCGGGGTCTGCTCCAGTGCAGTTTTAACGGCCTGGATGATACCCTGCAGGGGTTCCTGCAGGGCTTCGAGAATTTCGTTGCTGTTGAGCGAAAAGCTGCGAGGAATACCTTCGGACAGGTTGCGGCCTTTGACTTCGATTTCCAGCAGCTCTTTGCCGGGATAAGCGGTGCCGATCTCGTGCTTGATGCGCTCAGCGGTGGCCTCACCGATCAGGATGCCGTAGTTGCGGCGTACGTAGCTGACAATGGCCTCGTCGAATTTGTCACCACCAATTCTGACTGAGGCAGAGTAAACAATACCGTTAAGAGAGATCACGGCAACTTCAGAAGTACCACCGCCAATATCGAGTACCATGGAGCCGCGCGCCTCATCAACCGGCATGCCGGCACCGATGGCCGCGGCCATGGGCTCTTCGATGAGGTGGACGCTGCGAGCACCGGCGTCATTGGCGGATTCGCGAATGGCGCGGCGTTCGACCTGGGTAGCACCACAGGGCACACAGATCAGCACGCGTGGGCTGGGGCGCAGCAGGCGGTTTTCGTGCACCGAACGAATGAAGTGCTTGAGCATTTTTGCGGTTATCGTGAAATCGGCGATCACACCATCACGCATCGGGCGAATCGCGGTAATGTTCTGCGGGGTGCGCCCCAGCATGCTTTTGGCGGCCTTACCGTAAGCTTCGATGGATTTTGGGCCACCGGGGCCGCGATCCTGTCGTACCGCAACGACGGAAGGCTCGTTTAAAACTACGCCCTTGCCGCGAGCATAAATCAGTGTATTGGCGGTACCCAGATCGATCGATAAATCGTTGGAAAAAAGTCCTCTAAAACCTTTTGGTAGCATCAGCTGTTCTCGTCTGTTCGGTTATTATCTTTAACCTACTGAATATAGGCTAAATTTTATGATTATGGTCAAAAATTGCGCGTACTCTATCAACAGGTGTTGATTCGGGCAAGCAAAACAGTGCGATAAGGCGCGGTTTATGCTAACTTTCCGCCTTTTGAAAATGGCCGTAACCTGTATTTTGGCGGTACGGAATGTTTGGTACGTGATTCTGGAGTAAGTTCGATGTCCCTTGATGCGGATGCAGTGAAAAAAATTGCCTATCTGGCGCGCCTGAAAATAGACGAAGCCGATGTGCCCGGTTATGTGAATAATCTGTCAAATATCCTCGATCTGGTTGAGCAGATGAATGCGGTGGATACTGAGGGTGTGGTGCCGATGTCCCATCCCATGGATGCGGTTCAGCGCCTGCGTGAAGATGTGGTTACTGAGACGAATCAGCGTGAAGCCTTTCAGGCGATTGCGCCAAAAACTGAGGATGGTCTTTATCTGGTGCCACAGGTGATTGAATAATGAGTGCCTTCCATAAAAATACTATCGCTGAATTATCAGCCATGTTGCAGGCTGGTGAAGTCAGTAGTGTTGAGCTGACCCGGTATTTTCTCGATCGCATTAAATCGCAGGATGAAAAATTAAACAGCTTCATTACCGTCACTGAAGAGCAGGCTTTAGAAGCGGCGAAAGAAGCCGATGAAAAAATTAAAAAGGGTGATGCGGGCCCTTTGACCGGTGTGCCGATTGCGCACAAAGATATTTTCTGCACTGAGGGTGTGCGCACCAGTTGTGGTTCGAAAATGCTGGATAACTTTATTTCACCTTACGATGCGACCGTGGTCACTAAAATGAAAGCTGCTGGTGTGGTGATGCTGGGTAAAACAAACATGGATGAGTTTGCCATGGGTTCGTCCAACGAAACCAGTTATTACGGCGCGGTAAAAAATCCGTGGAATACTGATACTGTGCCTGGTGGTTCATCCGGTGGTTCAGCTTCGGCCGTGGCCGCACGCCTGGCACCGGCCGCGACCGGTACCGATACCGGTGGCTCGATTCGCCAGCCGGCCTCGATGTGCGGCATTACCGGGCTGAAACCGACTTATGGCCGCATCTCACGTTTCGGTATGATCGCGTTTGCCTCCAGTCTGGACCAGGCCGGGCCGATGGCGCAGAGTGCAGAAGACTGTGCACTGCTGCTAAATGCCATGGCTGGCTTTGATGAAAAAGACTCCACCTGTATAGAAATGGATGTACCCGATTACATGGCAGATTTAGACAGGCCGTTAGCAGGTCTGCGCATTGGCCTGCCGAAAGAATATTTTGGCGAAGG
>JAPHSZ010000100.1 GCA_026196545.1 Gammaproteobacteria bacterium | reverse complement strand
AGGCCTTAGTTTAAGCTCGATAGTGCCCTTGCGGGTACTTGTTGAAATAGCAGGGTGGATGCGTTCAATGTAGGCGGTATGTTCTACGTCGCCCAGGGCATCGATGGTCAGTTGCATGGCATCGCCCTTGTTGACCAGCGATAACCACTGGTCTGAGACGTTGACCTTGATCAGCAGGTTATCGGGTTTGATTAAGCTTAAAATATGACTGTGTGCACCGACGGCGTCACCGGGTTCATTATTGCGCTGGCTGACAACGCCATCAAAGGGTGCTTTGATCTGGGTCTTTTCCATGCGTAGTCGCTGTAATTGCGCCTCAGCTTTTGCGATGTTGAGTGAGGTCAGGCTACGGGCGACTTCTTCTTCTGAAGCCAGCTTTTGGGGCAGCAGTTTTTTCAGGCGTTTGTAGTCGATCTCTGCCTGCTGGCGTTGGGCGATGGCTTTATCGAGTTCGGCTTTTATCATTTCACTGTCGAGTGCGACCAGTAATTCACCCTGTTTGACAACATCACCTTCGTGGAAGGGGATCCGGGTGATCTGTCCGGCTTCTTCATTATGCAGTCTTACAGAAGTAGTCGCTTCCAGTGTGCCGCTCAGAATCTGTTCGTGGCTGACCGCTCTTAGTTGGATTGTGCCGGCCTCGACAAGATGCGATGGCTTATTCCTACGTTTGTCAGGGGAATTGTTCGAGCTGTCACAGGCGGTGATTAATAACAGGCCAATCAGCGAAATTAAAACGGGTTGATATTTTTTCGATATAATCATGCGCTTACTTTAGCTCAATCCCGCAACCACACCAAACATCTTATAGTGTTTTTTTATGTTTTATCGTTTTAGTGAAAAGCCCCATGGCAACCGCAAAGACTGGAGTAACATCAGGCGCCTGCTGCCTTATATATGGGATTTCAAAGGCCGTGTCATATTGGCATTGAGTTGCCTTATTCTGTCTAAGGTTGCCGTTGTAGGAATGCCGCTGGTATTGAAAGAAATTGTCGATACCCTGGATCAGGGACAGATGGTTGATCAGGTAATGATGCTGCCGCTTGTTTTATTGCTGGCCTATGGTGGCCTACGCCTGGTCAGCAGCCTGTTTAATGAATTGAGGGATGCGATTTTTGCACGGGTGCGTTATCACTCAATGCGCAAAATCTCACACCGTGTATTGAAGCATTTGTATTCGCTATCATTACGGTTTCATCTGGATAGAAAGACCGGTGGTATTACCCGTGACCTGGAGCGCGGCACAAACAGTCTTAGTTCTATCATTAATTACCTTGTATTTAATATTTTTCCAACGGCTGCAGAATTTACCTTTGTCGCCATCATTTTGCTGGGGAGGTATGAAGCCAAATTTGCGATTATTACTTTTGCAACCGTGGCCGTATATATCGTATTCACACTGGCTGTGACCAACTGGCGCATGCATTTTCGACATGAAATGAACACGCTGGAGTCTCAGTCAAACTCCCTGGCGGTTGATGGCATGTTGAATTATGAGACGGTTAAGTATTTTAGCAATGAAGCTTATGAGCTTGATCGTTATGACAATACTTTATCCAGCTGGGAAGAGGCCGCGATAAAAAGCCAGGGTTCAATGTCGGCGCTGAATTTTGGCCAGGGCGCGGTGATCGCAATCGGCGTTACTTTTATGATGATCTTTGCCGCACAGGGTGTAGTCGATGGTGTCATGACGCTGGGTGACCTGGTGCTGGTCAATACCATGATGTTGCAACTGTTCATACCACTGGGTTTTCTCGGCATTATTTATCGTGCTTTAAAATATGCGCTGGCAGATATGGATTCAATGCAGAAGCTGCTGGATACTGAAGCAGAAATTAGTGACCATAAGGATGCAAAAGTTTTAAATGTTGATAAGGCTTATGTTCAATTCCAGAACATTTCCTTTTCCTATACGCCAGAGCGAAAAATTCTTGATGATATTTCTTTTGATATCCAGCCCGGCCAGAAGGTCGCCATTGTTGGGCCGTCGGGTGCGGGCAAGTCAACCATCGCCAGATTACTGTTTCGATTTTACGAAGTCGATGCCGGTGAAATTATCATAGATGGCCAGAAAATCAATTCAGTAACCCAGGAAAGCCTGCGCAGAAATATAGGCATCGTTCCACAGGATACCGTGCTATTTAATGAGAGTATTGAACACAATATTCGTTATGCAAAATTAACTGCGACTGATGAAGAAATCAGGCAGGCAGCGAAAATGGCAAATCTGGATGAATTTATCCAGGGCTTACCCGAGCAATACAAAACCATCGTCGGTGAACGCGGCTTGAAATTATCCGGTGGTGAAAAACAACGACTGGCTATAGCTCGTACGGTTCTAAAAAATCCTAAAATTCTTGTCTTTGATGAAGCAACTTCATCACTTGATTCACATTCAGAACAGCAGATACTGAAATCCTTAAAATCAGTTGCAGAACACCATACCACTTTAGTTATAGCGCACCGGCTTTCAACCATTGTTGATGCCGATAAAATTCTGGTGCTGGAAAATGGCAAGCTGGCAGAGCAGGGCACGCATCAAAAACTTCTGGAAACGCAGGGTTTATATAAACGCCTCTGGGATCTGCAGCAGGAAGAAAGAGGGCGTAAGTTGTCGGGTTAAATTTGATTAATCCGCTCATGGATATTTTTTAGTAATGCGGTGTTAATGTTTTTTCACAGATATTGAAACTTGTAGCTTAAAAAGCTGCGGGGGTAGATCTTGTGAAGAATATACAGTGTTACTTACAGGGTTTTGCTTTTGTTTTGCTGCTATGTATATTTCATCCGTTATCAATGGCTGGTGGCTTTGACGATGTTAATACCATAGATGATTTGTTAGTAAATCCAGACCAGTCGCAGAAGTGCATGCAATGCCATGATGGTAGTGCGGCAAAGGAAATTGTACTCAAGGATGCAGATGCGCCCCTGCAAATCAGCGGTCATAAAAATGTAAATCATCCCGTTGGCCTGGATTACAGGCGCTATGCCAATGAGTCACCAATGACTTATGTGCGTATAGAAAATCTGGATGCCAGAATACAGCTGGAAAATGGTAATGTAACCTGTATTACCTGTCATGAGATTAAGCAGGAAATGTTGGGGCAAGCGACAGATCTTGCAGAACTGCCAGAACAGGCCTGTGCTTCGACGGGTGAGTTAACGATTGGCCTGGGGCGGGGTGGGTTGTGTGTATCTTGCCATGCTATGTGATTATTTAGTTTATATCGAGTCGTTTCAACAACCGGTAAAAATTACTACGATTTATCCCCAGTTCACGTCCCGCTGATGCAAGATTGCCATTGTGTTTCTTAAGTGTTTCTTCTATGGCTTTTCGTTGAAATTCATCGACGGCTTCCTTAAGGGTAAGATTGTTTTTAATGATGAATGACTCTGTTTCAGGTTTTTTATCAGATTTGTTTTCTTTTGTTACTTGATTGCTGCTGATATCCAGATATGAGGCATCAATAATAATTGAGCCATTGGATTTGCCCTGGTTGGTGGTGGCCTTCAGTGAGGCACGACTGAGCAGGTGGCCAAGTTCACGTACATTGCCCGGCCATGAATATTCAAGCAGGGCCTTTTTCGCATCCGCTGACAGGCGCAGGGCTTTAACACTCAGGCGTCGTTGATTGTCTTCTAAAAAATAGCCCGCCAGTAACAGCGCATCTTTGCCTCGCTCACGCAGGGGAGGGACGTGTACCGGATAGACGGTCAGGCGATGGTAGAGGTCGGCGCGAAAGTTGCCGTTTGAAACTTCCTGTTGCAGGTCACGATTGGTGGCGGCGACTATTCGTACATCGACCTGAATGTACTGGTCGCTGCCAACGCGCTGTATTTCACCGCTCTGTAATGCCCTAAGCATTTTTGCCTGAATGGCGAGGCTGAGCTCACCGATTTCATCGAGAAACAGGGTGCCGCCATCGGCGATTTCAAATTTGCCGGCACGCTCTGACACGGCACCGGAGAATGCGCCCCTGGTATGGCCAAATAATTCACTCTCGGCGATATTTTCCGGCAGGGCGGCGCAGTTTACATAAACCATGGGGAATTCGGCGCGTGCAGAATTGGCGTGTACCTGTCTTGCCACCAATTCCTTGCCCGAGCCGGTTTCACCCTGTATTAAAACGGTCAGGTCAGATTGTGCAACCACGGCAATTTCATCTTTTAGTTTTTGTATTGCACTACTGTTGCCAATTATTTCAACATCAGCGCCTTCTTTGAGTAATTCCCGGGTAACCATGACGCCATGTTTAACACGGGCTTCCAGTTCATGAATGCGTTCAGCCGCTTTTACCGTGGCCTCGGTCAGGCTAATAAAAGTGCGTAACTCAATGGGATCAATGCTGTCGAAAGTGCCAGGTTTCATGGCGTCCAGTGTCAGCACGCCCCAGGGCTTATCATCAATATAAAGAGAGGAGCCCATGCAGTCGTGAACGTGCAACAGGTGGTCTTCTGTTTCAACCAGGCCATCGTAGGGATCGGCCAGGTCTGAATCGGCGGCAAATCGCACCGGTTCCCGTGAATGCAGCAAACGCGCAAGGCGGGGATTGTCATCAACTTCAAAGCGACGCCCCATGGTGTCATCACTCAGGCCATCAACGGCCAGTGGGGTGAGGTATTTGCCTTCCAGGCGCAGCAGGGCGGCTGCATCACAGGGAAAGCTGCTCTGCATGGCGCTGAGTAGTCGCTGGTAGCGTTGTTCGGATGGCAGGTCTCGGGAGAGGTCGGCCACAATTGATGTCAAAGCGTGACAGAAGGTAGATGATGTCATGTTGATCTCAAATCGCTCAAAAAGATATCTTATCACATGATGTCTTTTTAACAACCTTTAATGTATTGTATTATAAATCAACCGCTTATAAGTTGGCATGATTTGTGCTTAATGATAGATAAGTGTTTATCATTTAAACAATTTTTATCAATTTTGAGGAATGTATTATGAAACAAATTAACGTATTTAACGATGCACAGCAGAATTCTAATCCTGAATCAGGAGCAAAGAAAAAACTGCTTAATCTTACAGCCTATCTGGCAATACTGGCCGCGGCCTTTCCGTTGGTGTTTACTGCAGCGGTGTTTCTGGGAACGGCCAGCACAGGTAATCTGGGTAACAGTATTTCACAGGTGCTTCTGGGGTAATGGTTTCCCTGCCTGAGCAGGCAGCTATGCGCACTGCTCAATATGATCCAGGCGGGTGGTAAAGATCAGGGCTCAGAATCATTTTGATCTGACTCCTGGTTTTTATTGCCTATGATTGCATCAATACCATCTTTGATTCGCTGATTCTCTAGTTTATTTTGTATGAATGGTATAGCATGTTTAACTTGTTCAATAATATATAGAATTTCCAGCCTAATTTCTGTCATTTTTTTACGTGGTTTTATCGAGCTGAAAACAAATTAATTTTGGAAAGATTTCAGCTTACTCATGTCTTTTTTTATCCTGAATTCATATAGAATTAATAAAAATCTGATTGATGTACTTGACTAGTTGTGCAACACAGGTTGTCTGGCTTTAGGCATTGGTGACCTTTGGGGTATTAGAAATCAATCGGTCTAGATGCTAAATTCTGATATGATTTAAGAGTCGTTTACTATTGTCTCAGGTAATATGGTCGCTATCCCCAACTGGAGTGAGAGT
>JAPHSZ010000149.1 GCA_026196545.1 Gammaproteobacteria bacterium | reverse complement strand
AGAAGGTATTCGCCCCGGTACTTACTGTGAGCCAAAAATGACTACTGTGGGTTCGCAGGATACTACTGGTGCGATGACCCGCGATGAATTAAAAGAGCTGGCCTGTCTGGGTTTCTCTGCAGATCTGGTGATGCAGTCTTTCTGTCACACCGCCGCTTACCCCAAGCCAGTTGATATCAACCTGCAACATGAACTGCCCGATTTTATGCAGACCCGTGCAGGTGTTGCTTTACGTCCCGGTGATGGCATTATCCACTCCTGGCTGAACCGTATGATCCTGCCTGATACGGTTGGTACCGGTGGTGATTCACACACCCGTTTCCCGATGGGCATCAGTTTTCCTGCAGGTTCAGGTCTGGTTGCGTTCGGTGCCGCCCTTGGCGTGATGCCGCTGGATATGCCCGAGTCGGTACTGGTGCGTTTTAAAGGTGAAATGCAACCGGGTGTGACCCTGCGCGACCTGGTCAATGCAATTCCTTATGTTGCGATTCAGAAAGGGTTGCTCACCGTTGAGAAGAAAGGCAAGAAAAATGTCTTCAACGGCCGCGTGCTGGAAATCGAAGGCCTGCCCGATCTGAAAGTTGAACAGGCATTTGAACTGTCCGATGCCTCTGCCGAGCGTTCCGCCAATGGCTGTACCGTGCGGTTGGGTAAAGAGCCGATCATTGAATATTTGAAATCCAATATCACCCTGCTGAAATGGATGATTTCAAATGGTTATGAAGACAAGCGTACTTTGTCGCGTCGTATTATTGCGATGGAGGACTGGCTGGCTGATCCCCAACTGATCGAGCCGGATGCCGATGCAGAATACGCAGAGATTATCGAGATTGACCTGAATGAAATCAAGGAACCAATTCTGGCCTGCCCGAATGATCCTGATGATGTGAAAACATTGTCTGATGTTGCCGGCACTAAAATTGATGAAGTCTTTATTGGTTCGTGTATGACCAATATCGGTCACTATCGTGCGGCGGCTAAAGTGCTCGATGGTGTGTCTTCTCTTGCGGCACGCACCTGGATTGCTCCGCCAACAAAAATGGATGAGCACCAGTTAATGGAAGAGGGTGTTTATAATATCTTCGGCAAGGCTGGTGCCCGAACCGAAATTCCGGGCTGTTCATTGTGTATGGGTAATCAGGCGCGTGTTGCTGACAATGCAACCGTGATGTCAACATCAACGCGTAACTTCCCTAATCGTCTGGGCAATGGCGCTGATGTGTATCTGGCTTCAGCTGAGCTGAGTGCAGTCGCTGCAGCACTGGGGCATATTCCAACCATGGATGAATACATGGAGCATGCGAAAAATATTAATGCCTCTTCAGTTGATATTTATCGCTATCTCAATTTCCATGAGTTGCCTGAATACCAGAAGATTGCCGATGGTGTTGAGGTGACGCTGTCATAAAAACACTACTATTTATTGCCTGCGGTGGTGCTGTTGGCGCTGTCATGCGCTACGGTGCCTCGCTGGGTGTGTATAGTTTGCTGGGGCGTGGTTTTCCCTACGGCACACTGTTTGTCAATGTCACCGGCTCGTTATTGATGGGGGTGCTTAGTATCGTCATGCTGGAACGGTTTAATGTTGGGCCGGAATGGCGCGCTGCAATTCTGGTTGGACTGCTGGGTTCGTTTACCACCTTTTCCACGTTCTCAATGGAAACCCTGAACCTGCTTGAGCAGGGTGATGTAATGAGGGCGATGGCAAATATCGCATTCAGTGTTATTGTATGTTTAGCTGCTGTCTGGGTGGGCGTGAGTATAGGAAGACAATTATGAATATAACGATTGCAAGAATTTATGTCACCGAAGGCCAGCATGTGCACGAGAAAATATTCGAGCGCCTGCACGATGAACACAAGGTAAAGGGTGTGACTCTATTTCGTGGTGTCGCCGGTTTTGGTGAGTCGGGTGAAACCCATTCCAGTCGTTTGCTGGATATGTCTTTTGATTTGCCTGTTGTGGTCGAATTTTTTGATGAAGATGAGCAGGTGCGTACAGCGCTTGAATCATTAACCGATTTAACTTCATCCTGTCGTATTATTACTTTTGCAGCTGAATCAGTTTAGCTGCCACTCGCTTAACTGGATAAAAATAAAAATGCTTGATCCAAAATTAATTCGCACTGACCTTAATGTCGTTGCCGAACAATTAAAAAAACGCGGCTATGAACTCAATATTTCAGCGATTGAAATACTGGAAAAAAATCGCAAGGAATGTCAGATACGCACTGAGCAATTTCAGAATGAACGAAACCAGCGTTCAAAAATGATTGGTAAAGCCAAGGCCGCAGGTGAGGATATTCAACCCTTGCTCGATACTGTGGCTGGTCTGGGCGAGTCGCTGGATCTGGCCAAGAAAGAGCTGGAAGAAATTCAGCATGATATGGATGTGATCTTGTGGTCGATACCCAATCTTCCGCATGAAAGCGTGCCTGTTGGCAAAGACGAAAATGACAATGTTGAAATTCGTCGCTGGGGTGAGCCAGCAAAGTTTGACTTTGAAGTGAAGGACCACGTTGATTTGGGTTCAGGCAAAGGTCTGGACTTTGAAACCGCGACCAAATTAACTGGTTCGCGTTTTTCGGTGATGCGTGGTTCTATGGCTAAATTACACCGTGCGCTGACACAGTTTATGATTGATCTGCATACCAATGAACACGGTTATGAAGAAGTATATGTACCTTATATCGTCAATCGTGACAGTTTGCGTGGCACCGGCCAGTTGCCCAAGTTTGAAGAAGACCTGTTCTGTGTTGATGATGAAGCGGGTTATTATTTAATTCCCACTGCCGAAGTGCCCGTGACCAATCTGGCGCGTGATGAAATTATTAAGGCGGAAGATTTGCCGATTAAGCTCACCAGTCATACCCCCTGTTTCCGTTCCGAAGCCGGCTCTTATGGTAAAGATACCCGCGGCATGATACGCCAGCACCAGTTTGAAAAAGTTGAGATGGTGCAGCTGGTCAAGCCGGAAAATGCCTGGGATGCACTGGAAGAGCTGACCGGCCATGCTGAAACAGTATTGCAGAAACTGGAACTGCCTTACCGGGTAATGAATCTGTGTAGTGGTGATATTGGTTTTTCCGCCGCAAAAACCTATGACCTTGAAGTCTGGCTGCCCGGCCAGCAGGCGTACCGTGAGATTTCATCCTGTAGCTGTTTTACCGATTTTCAGGCACGCCGTATGCAGGCGCGTTGGCGTAATCCTGAAACCAATAAACCAGAATTGTTAAATACAGTGAATGGTTCAGGTCTTGCTGTCGGACGCACGCTGGTGGCGGTGCTGGAAAACTATCAGCAGGCTGATGGCAGCATTAAAGTTCCTGAAGTGCTTAAGCCCTATATGGGTGGGGTTGAGGCTGTCTGATTTCTTCTTAACTTGAAGTCGGTTGTATAATCAATTTATGCACACACTTCCAACATCGCTATATACGCCTGAATCCGTCAGGCGTATGGATCAAAAAGCCATACAGGGTCATGGCATTCCCGGTTACACATTAATGCGCAGGGCAGGCAAAGCCGTGCTCGATGTTTTACTAGAACACTATCCTCAGGCAAAAAAAATTCTGGTTCTATGTGGTGCTGGCAACAATGCCGGTGATGGTTATGTGATCGCACGTCTGGCTCAGCAAAAGGGTATGGATGTTCGTGTGGTGAGTCTGGTTGATCCTGAAAAACTACAGGGTGATGCGCATCAGGCTTATTTGCAATGGCATGAGTTGGCCGAGCTTTCAGTTAGTGATGTGGCTTTGATTAATGATGCTGATGTTGTTGTTGATGCCTTATTGGGTACAGGCCTGGTGCGTAACGTAGAAGGCGCGTGGCTGAACTGGATTGATGCGATTAATTATTCGGACAAACCTGTTATTTCTGTGGATGTGCCATCCGGGCTCGATGCCCTAACCGGAACAATCAGGGGCGCAGCTGTTGTCGCCAATATCACCGTGACTTTTATTGCCCTGAAATCAGGTCTGTTTACTGCCAGCGGCAAAGCCTGCTGTGGTGAGGTCGTGTTTGATTCGCTGAATGTGCCCGAATTGGTTTATCAGGAAGAAGCACCAATGGCTGAATTATTGTCAGGTAATCATCAGTTACCAAAACGCCGCCACGATTCACATAAGGGTATGTACGGGCATGTTTTGCTTATTGGTGGTAACGATGGCATGCCCGGTGCGGTGATCCTTACTGCTAAAGCCGCTTTGCGAAGCGGGGCGGGCATGGTGACCGTAGTCACGCGTTTAGAGCATGTAGCCGCCGTTGCAGCGGCCTGTCCTGAAGCGATGGTCTATGGCAGCACACACGGTGATCTGCCTGACTTTAAAATGGATAAAATTTCGTTGGTGGCGATAGGTCCTGGCCTGGGAATGGATGCGTGGGCGCACCGTTTGCTGGTGCAGGCACTGGCGCTTGAGCTGGCCATGGTGCTGGATGCGGATGCCCTGAATCTGGTCGCAGAGAAAAAACTTCATATCAAACAGCCCCACATTATTACTCCTCACCCGGGTGAAGCTTCGGTTCTTCTATCCAGAGAAAGTGCGGCCAATATTCAGGTGGATCGTTTTACAGCCATTAAAGAACTTCATGAGTTGATGGGCGGTGTGGTGGTTTTAAAAGGTTCGGGAAGCCTGGTGTTTGATGGTGAGCAAATGGGCGTTTGTCCTTTGGGTAGTCCGGCCATGGCCGTGGCCGGGATGGGGGATGTGCTCACCGGTGTGATTGCGGCCTTTGTGGCGCAGGGCATGGCGTTGACTCAGGCGGCGACAGCGGGTGTTTGTGTCCACGCTAAAGCAGGTGAGCTGGCTGCCGATGCTGATATGAGGGGTGTTCTCGCGTCTGATGTCATCGGCAGGATCAGGCAGGTTATTAATCTATGAGTAGTGGATTTGCATCAAAATCAACTTTTATTGATTCCGAGGCGGAGCTTGAGGCTTTTGCCGCCAGGATGGCACAGTTATCAAACCTTGATCTGGTGATCTTTTTGCAAGGTGATCTGGGTGCTGGCAAAACAACTTTTGCACGCGGTTTTTTGCATGGCTGTGGTTATCAGGGATTGGTTAAAAGCCCCACCTATACACTGGTGGAACCTTATTCATTAGAGAATGAAAAAAAAGCCTATCATTTTGATTTATATCGGCTTTCTCATGGTGAAGAGCTGGAGTTTGCCGGGGTGCGTGACTACTTCGATGGGCGCTCAGTATCGCTGATCGAATGGCCGGAAAAAGCTGAAGGCTATCTGCCTGAGCCAGATATCATCTGCCAGCTTGGCTATCAGGGGCAGGGGCGTGATATCCGAGTATCGGCATTGACAGAAAAGGGTGATGATGTTGTGTTAGCGCTATTTGCTAACTAATTACTATAGATAAACTACGTATCTATATAAAAATACAGGAAAAAAACTTGCAATCGTTCAGAAAATTGCCAAACTGTATGTATATCAGGCGTGGTGATAGGGTTGTGGGCAAATGGGCCATGTAATATGAGCCAGATAATATGAGTAAAGGTCGTCGAAAATTTCTTAAACAGCTAGTTAGTGTTAGCGGTGCTGCGGGTTTGTCAGGAACCAGCGCGCTGTCGCACGCGGTTGCTGGTAAAGCCCAGATTCAGGATATTCGTCTTTCTAAGAATGAAGGCTATGTTCGACTTGTTTTTGACCTGGATAAATCTGTCCAGCATTCTATATTTACGTTGCACAAACCAGAACGTGTTGTCCTGGATCTGAAAAATGCCAGCATGTCTCATGGCATGGTCGATATGGTTCAGGCTAATTCGTTGATTAAAGGCATCCGTAGTGGCATCCAGAATGGACATGATTTGCGACTGGTCTTTGATCTGCATGATCAGATTACACCACGCAGTTTTCTATTAGCGCCTTCGGGTAAAGCCGGACATCGTTTGGTGCTTGATCTGCATGATCCTGAAAAAAAATCAGTAAAAACAATTTCGAACAAGGTTCCAAAGAAAAAATTGCGCGATGTGATTATTGCAATTGATGCCGGTCATGGCGGCAGAGACCCTGGCGCAACAGGGCGAAGCGGCACCAAGGAAAAGACGATCACGCTGCAGATGGCCAAAAAGCTGGAAAAAGTGATTAACGCTCAACGTGGTATGAAAGCCGTGTTAACGCGCAAGGATGATCGTTACCTGAAACTACGCCAACGTATTGAAAAAGCACACAAGCATAATGCGGACATGATGATTTCTATACATGCGGATTCTTTTCCTGATCCACGCGCTCGTGGCTCGTCTATTTATGCATTATCGGTTAATGGTGCCAGTTCTGAAATGGCGCGTATGCTAGCGGAAAAGGAAAATGCTTCCGACCAATTGCATGGTGATGTATCGGTAGCCTTTGATGACAAGATGTTGAAGGAAGTGCTGGTTGATCTCTCGCTGACTGGCACGATTCAGTCCAGTCTTGACGTTGGTAATGAAGTGCTTAAACAGATTGGAACAGTCAATAGAGTCCATAAAAAGAAAGTTCAACAGGCGGGTTTTGCTGTGCTTAAAACACCCAATATACCGTCAGTATTGCTGGAAACTGCGTTCATCTCAAACCCAAGAGAAGAGAAAAATCTACGCAGTTCCGCACACCAGAAAAAGGTGGCCAAAGCCATTGGTCGCGGTGTAAACAGTTATTTTCAGCGCAAAGCGCCACCGGGCACCTGGCTTTCTGAGGCTATTACGGACTATAAGGTCAAACCGGGCGATAACCTGAGTGTTATTGCCAGTAAATTCAACACCAGCGTGGATAGCTTACGAGCACGTAATGCATTGCAGTCAAATAACCTGAGTGCAGGCCAGGTTCTTAAAATTCCAGTGAGTTAATAATAACTGTTTTGTTTTAGTCGCAATAACAAAAACTCACGATATCCTGCTTAATGACCCTTATCAGGGTCATTTTTTTTAAAAAAATATAAATATTTTTCACAGGATGTGTTGTGTTTTCGACACTAAATACACCTGTTTTTTGCAGTATATCCACACCAGTTCACCCGTATTTTTATCTGAGCAATGAGCGGTTGAAAAAAATTGATAAACGGATGGTTTGGCTGCGAGATGTTGGCCTAATTTGAAACGCTTTGTGCCGATGTTGATATATCAACGAAATGGTTTGAAAATGTCGAAAAAGACACAGTCTAAAATTTAATTATTTTCCTTTATTTTCAGGTAGTTAGGGTGTATATTTGTGTTAGAATATACAATAATTGCTAAGCAATGAAGCCTTCTAATATTTAACCTGGAAGAAGCAAAAAATAAACGCTGATAATGGAGTAGAAGTGAATATGAAATAAGAAAGTATTATAAAAGTTAAGTGTATTTTGTTTTGCAGGATACCGTTTGATATAAAAATTGTGAAAAATATAATTAAATTTTTTTGTTTGAGGTATTTCAGCAGACGCGAATCAGGCCTGTGGTTCTTGTCTGTGCTGGTTTTATTATCAGGGACATCACAGGTTTTTGCAGCTGCCGGTGATGTAATTAACAACACGGCAACCATTGATTTTATTTATCAGGGCAACTCTCTGGTCCAGGAATCATCACCTTCTGGCAATACGCTGACTGGTATCGGTAACGGCACACCTACCTCGTTTACTGAGGACCGTTTGATCAACTTCAGTGTTGTTTCTGCTGATGCGGCGGCGGTTGGTGTTTCCTCATCACAGCCTGCAGCCTTTCTCAGCTACACCGTCACCAACAATGGTAATGCCCCCCAGGATTTTCTGCTAACAGCAGTCAATACCTCTCCCAGTCCTTTTGCCGCCAATCCGGATAATTTTGACCCTGTATCCCCAATGCAGGTTTTTGTCGAAGACGGAAGCAACACAGGTTATTTACTGGCAGAGGATACAGAAATTTTTATCGATGAACTGGCAGTCGGTGCAACTGCCAGGGTTTATGTCGTTGCTGATATTCCCGTGACGGTGGTGGATGATGCGGCAGCCGTTGCGCTGGTCGCTCAGGTAGCAGAAGGTGGGGCGGCAGGTCAGGGTGCGGCTATCACAAATGATGATAATGGCCATATTAGCCCGGCTGGTACATTCAGCAATGGTGCTGTGGTTGTTGCAGCGGGTACGGCCAATACGGTTGCGAATACAACCGGGCTCGAAACGGTTTTTAATGATCCTTCAGCAGTTAGTCCCGAAGATGTAGACAGTGCAGCGGTGCAGGATATTCGTGCGAATGGCCAGCATTCAGACACAGGAGTATTTCTGGTGCAGACGGTTGCCGCATCCGATGTGGCGTTAAATAAATCCGTTACCGTTATCGATACCCTGGGTGGTAGCGACCCACATGCTGGTGCAACCCTGCGTTATCAGATTGATGTTGTGATTAGCGGTGGTAGCAATGTTAATAATCTAATTATTAGCGATACAGTTCCGGCAAATACCACTTATGTTACATCCAGCTTGTTGCTAAATGGCATACCACAAACCGATGCCAGTAATGCACCCATCGATTATTCAGAATTTAATGGCAACGATATTGTTGTTGACTTAAGTGAAGGCGGAACTGTTTCTGTTGCGCCAGGAACCCTAAACCAGATTACTTTTGATGTCACAATTGACTGAGGAAAACGTTATGAAAAAAGCAAAACTAAACTTCAAATTGTTTTTTAGCACGATGATTTTAACTTTCCTGTTTTCAGGCAGTGCCCTGTCTCAGGATGGAAAAATTGTTTTAACCAATAAAGTTTTTAAGCAGGTTATTAAAAAAGACAAGCAGGGCAAAACTACTTATGAGTACATTGAGCCAGGTACTGCACTGCCAGGTGATGTAATGATGTACGTTATCAGTTTTGAAAATATTGGTACTGATCCAGCTGAGGGAATTGTTATTAATGATCCTGTGCCAAACAATTCAAAATATCGTGTTGGTTCTGCTGCCGGTAAAAACACAAAAATAACTTTTTCCATTGATGGCGGAAATGTTTTTGGTGACCCGGATGAGTTAGTTGTAAAGGATAAAGATGGCAAAGAGTGGAAGGCAAAGCCTGAAAGCTATACCCACATTCGATGGATTTATAACAAGCCTTTAGCGCCAGGGGAAAAGGCTGAGGTCTCTTTTAAGACAAAAATCAAAGGCAACGAATAAAACAGGTTTCATGAATATAACCATGAGATCCATTACATGAGAATTTAATTATGCGAATGCAACGCGAACAATTTAACTCGCACCAACGGCTCGTTAACAACGGGCCTTTGGTCGTTTTTGGGAACTATAAAAATCGGGATGCACCGGTGATTTACCACCGGCGAGATGGCCCGTTATCAGGGACGGGGCCACCGGTTGGAACCGGGCCACCGGGAGGGGCAGGGCCTCCGCGAATACAGGGGAATCGGCTGGAATTGATTCTCCGGAAAAATGAAATAAACGGAAAAAGGCTGGCGTTGAAATGGTTCAACGTTAGTGAAGAAAGAAAAAACATTAATCTCAACATGAGGAAAACGAAGATGAAAAACTTCAAACTAAAAAGGCTATTAAGCCTTGCGTTTATAGGGTGTTTTACTGCCCTGAGCGCACCAACGGCGTTCGCTGCGGCGGGCGATACTATTGCTAACACTGCAACGTTATCGTTCGACGTAGGTGCTAGTTCATTCACACTTGAGTCATCTCCGCTAGGTAACTCAACTACTGGCGGTGGTAATGGTACTTCAACAGATTTTGTCGAAGACCGTTTCGTTAACTTTACCGTTGCCGAAGTGAGTCTGGCTACAGAAACTGTGACTGCAGGTGCATTAGCACAGGTGCAAACCTTTACTGTGACCAATAATGGTAATGCTCCACAGGATTTCCTGTTGGCAGCAATTGAACGTGCAAATGGCACGCTTGATCCATTTGGTGGTGCAAATGACAGTTTTGTTCCGGCCAATGTTGCGGTCTATGTTGAAACTGTAAATGCAGGTTATGCGGTTGGTGATGATACCGATATCTTTATCGATGAGCTGGCTGCGGGTGCAAGTGCAACGGTTTATATTGTTGCAGATATCCCGGCGGTGGCTGATGGTAGTGTGGCAGTGATGACACTGGTGGCTCAGGTAGCTGCTGGTGGTGCTGCCGCTGTTGAAGGCGCTGCGATTACCAATGATGATAATGGTCATACCAGTCCTGCTGGTACGTACAGCAATGGTGGAACCGGTGTTGCTGCTGGTGCTGCAAATAATATTGCAGATGATCCTGCAACTGAGCAGGTGGTGTTCGGTGATGCCGCCGGTGATATTGACTCCACTGCTGCAGCTGGTGCTGCAAGCAATGGTCAGCATGCTGATAGTGATTCCTACACGGTGCAGGCTGCTGCATTGACCTTGACCAAGACAGCCGCAATTCTGTGGGATCCGGTCAATGGCAATAGCAACCCGAAAGCAATTCCGGGTGCGTATATGACCTATACCATCACGATAGCTAACACAGGTACTGCATCAGGTAGCCTGACTACCCTGGCTGATACGTTAGCAAGTACAGGTCCAGGTGTGGGTGGTCTGGCACTTGATCCTGATTTTGTTGATGGTACAGCTGCGGCGGGCGCTCTTCCTGCGGCCATTCAGGCTACCAATACCAATGGTATTGGAGAGTCGTTTGATGTTGAACATGGTGGCGGGAGCACCAGACTCGATCCTGTCTCATGTACGGCTGCTGCTGATGCGGATGGTTGTGATGCTGGTTTGGCAGAAGGTGGAATTATCTCTATTGATTTTGCTACCTTAATGGCTGCCGAAGGTGCTTACACAGACGGCGAGCTCATGGCCGGTGAAACTGTAACGATTACGTTCAACGCAATCGTTCAGTAAGCACGCAAGCTGAGTTAGCATTTTGTTGCATCTAATGCACAACTGGTTGCGCAGTTGCTTTGGTCAAATGACCGAAGCAACTGCGTTCGCCTGTGCATGGATGAAGCAGTGTGCAACTCAAAATGAAAATGAGACTGGTTGTGTCGTTAGCAATAACCAAAACGACACAGCCCGTCTTCCAGTGGTTACGCTAATGCGTGATTACTGGAAGGCGTTGTTATTCTCAACAATGTTGCTGCCGGGAGCAGCAATGGCGATAACGCCACCGGGTACCAATATTGATAACATTGCAGTCGCGACGTTTGATATTGGTGGGCCTGCGTTAAGTGTTAACAGTAATACGGTTACCATTACCAGTACGATTATTGGTACACCATCAACAGTGACGTTCTACCAGTATGATTCAACAGGCGGTGGTGTGCTAAATGAAGAAGTACCAACACAACATGCCACCAGTGGCCCTCCGGGTGCAGGTTTTGTGCTATCACCTGATCCAATAATTCCTTTGCCGGGTGTGGGTGCGACAGTGCTCGATCCTAATGCACCGATTTCGATGAATCCGGTTGATGTTTACCACGCAGGTGAGCCGGTATTTGTTTTGCTGGAAGATCTGGATCAGAACCTGAATCCCGGTGTGCAGGAAACTATTGTCGTAATCGTGAACAGTTCAACCGGTGACCAGGAAGAATTAATTTTGACTGAGACCGGTGTCGATACTGGAAACTTTATCGGTTATGTTCAATCAAGTGCGAATGCCGTGACTAATTATGATGGTGTTCTATCAATTGGTGCTGACACGCAGATTACGGTTAATTATATTGATCAGTTTGATGGTTCAGATGCCAGTTCAGCCTCAACACTGGTCGATCCCTATGGTCGCGTGTTCAATAGCAGCAATGGTGAGTTGATCGACAATATTGTGGTCACGCTGCTCGATGGTGCAGGTAACCCCGCCATAGTTTATGGTGACGATGGTATTAGTATTTACCCCAATGTTATTACTTCAGGTGGCACGGTTACTGATGGTGGTGGAACTGTTTACAACTTCCCGGCAGGGAGTTATCGCTTCCCCATGCTGGCACCGGGTGATTATCAAATTATACTGACTGTACCATCTACACTGCGTGCGCCTTCGCTTGCAACGATTTCTGATTTGCAGGCGTTACCAAATGCGCCTTATTCACTGGATGCCAATGCATCATTTGGGAATGTATTTAATGTGCCAGCAGGTCCACCATTAAATGTTGATATACCGGTTGATCCAGGAACTTCATACCTGGTGTTGAATAAGTCAGCGTCAAAAGCTCGCGCCTCGGTTGGTGATTTTGTTCAGTACACTCTGGTGCTGGATAATATTGATACGGTGTTAACGTCTGACAATATTGTTGTTACTGATGTATTGCCAAAAGGCTTCCGTTATCAGGCATCATCGGTACGTGTTGATGGCGTTGCAGCAACAGAACCAGTGATTGCATCAAATGGCCGTGACCTGATGTTTAATATAGCCACACTGGCGGCAGGAAATTCGGTTGAAATTAAATATGTAACAGAAGTAGCAACAGATGTCGCGAATGGCAGTGCAATTAATACGGCGGTAGCCGTTGATGATCAGGGCATGTCATCAAATACGGCACAGGCAGTTGTGAATATATTTGAAGATTTAATCAGGAGCCACAGCTTCATTGTCGGCAAGGTGATCAATGCCGAATGCGGTGAGGATGACCGCAACCTGCCTGGCTTCCCCAATGCCAGGATTTACATGGAAGATGGCAGTTATGTGGTTACTGATGAAGAAGGCCTGTACCACTTTGAAGGCGTAACGCCGGGCGTACACGTGGTGCAGCTGGATAAGGAAACCATTCCGGATAATATGGAAATTGTGGCCTGTGAAGAGAATACCCGCTTTGCTGGCACACCTTATTCTCAATTTGTCGATGTTAAAGGCGGCACTATGTGGCGTGCTAATTTCTACGTTAAGCATAAAGACCCGGTCAAGGATATTGCAAACATATCACTGGAAAGTGATCTTCATAATGAAGAAATTAAATATGCAGTTAATCTTTCAAATGGAAAAATCCCTGTTAGCAATTATCGTTTAATGGTTGTGTTGCCAGAAAAAGTGCATTACATCCCCGGCAGCAGCCACATCGGTGCGACAGATTTAGAAGACCCAACAGTCACCGATAATATCCTTATCTACAGGCTGGGTGATTTAAGTAGTGACTGGAGTAAAAAAATTGAACTGCGTGCTCGTTTAAGAGATAAGGCGGATGGTGAGTTGCTGACATCTGCCATGTTTATTCTCGATACTGAAATGAAGAAAAATATTCGCTCACAGGCAGTGAAAAACAAACTACAGGTTAATCGTAAGAAAGAAGAAAACAGGGATATGGTATTTACTGCTTACTTCAAACCAATGGGTACAGAGTTAACAGAAAGAAGTAAAAGATCACTGCGATTTATTATTAAGAAATTTGAGAATTCCGAGGTTATGCTGAGGCAGGTTATTGGCCATACTGATGGCGATAGAGTGGCTAAACGAAGCTCATGGTTATTCAGTTCAAATGATGCTTTGTCTATGGGGCGTGCCCGTGCTGTGAGCAATTACCTTGTACGTGAACTAGGTGTTAATGCAGATACGGTGAAGCTTGAAGGCCGCGGACAAAATGATCCTGTTGCAACTAACGCCACTGTAGAAGGCCGTGCTAAAAATAGACGTGCTGAACTTTTCATTACTGTAAAAGAGATTGTTGATTCGGGTACCGTTGATTTGACTGTTGCGAGAAGTGAAATTGTTGAGGCAGAGCTAACAGGCCAGCCAGAATATAATATTGCTAAAAAATATAATCCAGTGCCTGAGGTGGACAAGTTAACCATTAAAGATTTTGATGAATACTGGATTAAGACTGCTGAGCCGGGCACCGAGTGGTTAATGCCTGCTGAGGATTCTGTGCCAAAAATTCCTGCGGTAAATATCGCTATTAAGTATGATCCAGCTGATAAGTATGAATTGCTGCAAAACGGCAAGCCGGTTAATCCGCTGTTTAATTTTGGCACCATAAAAAATAAAGCTTCTACTGTTGCACGGGTTTACTGGCAGGGTGTTCATCTCAAGGATGGTGAAAACAAATTTGAGTTTATCGTTAGAGATAAGAATGGTGTAGAAAAGCAGCGCCTGACACGAATGGTAATAAATTCAGGTGTTCCTGTCCGTGCCGAACTGGTGGAAGGATATTCAAGACTGGTTGCCGATGGCACTTATTCACCCGTTATTGCTCTGCGTTTATACGACAAGGACGATCATCTGGTAAGGCCGGGTGCATTGGTTGAGTACGAAGTTAATTCTCCCTATATAAGCAAACAGGAAATCGATGCGCTTGATGAGAATCGACTTAAAGGTCTTGATCGTAAATCACCAAAACTTGAAGTGGGTGCTCAGGGTGTGGGGCTGGTTGAGCTTGAGCCTACCACCGAGTCGGGTAATGTTGTAATCAAACTACCATTCGTAGGTAACAAAGATTTTGAAATAGAAACCTGGCTGCAGCCCGACCTGCGCGACTGGATACTGGTTGGTCTGGCCGAAGGCACGGTTGGTTATAACAAGCTGAGCGGTAACATGCAGAGTCTTGATGAAGCCAACCACGAAGATGAAATGTACAGTGATGGCCGCGTAGCCTTCTTTGCCAAAGGCAAGGTCAGGGGTGACTGGTTGCTGACCACTTCTTATGATACTGACAAGGGTGAATACGAAACCGATAATCGCGTTAACCAGCTGATTGATCCCGATACTTATTACACTATTTACGGTGATGGCACCAATCAGCGATACGATGCTTCCAGTTCTGAAAAGCTGTATTTGAAAGTTGAGCGTGAACAGTTCTATGCCCTGTACGGTGATTATGATTCGGGTTTGAATGTAACGGAATTGTCAAACTTCAGCCGTCGTATGACGGGCATTAAATCTGAAATGGATGCTGGTGCATTTAGTTACACTGCATTTGCTGCCGAGAACAGAAATAACTTTGTAAAAGATGAAATACAGGGTGATGGTACTTCAGGGCTTTATCGCTTCAGCAATCAGGACCTTGTTATCAATAGTGAAAAAATTATTATTGAAACCAGGGATCGCTTCCGTAGTGAAATAATTATTGAATCGAAATCACTGACGCGCCACATCGACTACAACATCGATTACCAGGAAGGCACGGTTTATTTCCGTCAGCCAATTCAGAGTCGTGACACTAATTTTAACCCAACTTACATCGTTGCTGATTATGAAGTGGAGTCGCCCGTTAAAGGTGATGTCACCGCCGGTGCCCGGGCAGCGGTGAAATTGCTGGATGAGACCCTGGAAGTAGGTGCGACGCTGGTGCACGATGGCAGCAATCTGGCCGAGTCAGACCTTATTGGTATCGATGCAAAACTTGAACTCAGTGACAGCACAAAACTTAAATTTGAAGCTGCGAGCACCGATGGTGATAATGCCGGTGCGGCTGTTTCGGGTAATGCCATGCTGGCTGAAATAGAACACAGGGGCGATGAGCTTCAGGGCCGTGTTTATGTCAAACAGCAGGATGGTGAATTTGGCCTGGGTCAGCAGTCAGCGGGCCAGTCTGGTACCCGCAAACTGGGTGCAGAAGGCCGTTACAAACTGACACAGAAAACATCGGTAGATGCACTGGTTTATCGAGAAGAAAATCTGGACGACCAGGCTGAACGCAATGTGGGTGAAGCTAATATTCAGTATGACGAAGAGGCTTATTCGTTGTCCGCTGGTGCACGTCTGGCGCGTGATACCAGTAGTACTGGCCAGGCCCAGGATTCTGACCTGTTACTGCTGGGTGCGAGCACTAGACTGTTTGAAAACAAACTGCGTTTGCGTGCAAATAGCGAAACCGCGTTATCATCATCGGATGACAGTGT
>JAPHSZ010000205.1 GCA_026196545.1 Gammaproteobacteria bacterium | reverse complement strand
CCGGGCACGCTGCGTGCAGCACAAAAACAGCACGGGCAACTGAGCGCGCAAATTCTATAGATTGTGTCTACCTAAGTCAAGATTAACATTTGCTAATATATGCCGATTGGCGCGACCTAAACCCCCTGTTCTTATTAGGTTTTACTGGATCTTCGTCAAAATCCCTTCCAGCTCATCCAGGCTGTTATAGCCAATCTCGATTACACCCTTGCCTTTGGGTTTTTGTTTGATGTGAACCACTGCGCCCAGGCGCTCAGAAAGATCGGTTTCCAGCCTGGTGATATCCGGGTCTTTTTTCGTGGTCTTTGATTTGGCGGCGGGTGGATTTAATGTCTTGCGCACCAGCTGCTCGGTTTCTCGCACCGACAGGCCTTTTTTCGCCACCTGGTGTGCCAGTGTGCTCTGGCTATTTCCGGTAACCCCCAACAAGGCTCTCGCGTGGCCCATCTCTATCGAGCGATTGCTCAGCAATTCCTTAACATCCGCATTCAGATCCTGCAGGCGCAACAGATTACTCACCGAGGTTCTTGAGCGCCCGACACTGTCGGCGATCTGCTGATGGGTCATGTCGAACTCATTCATCAGGCGCAACAGGGCGGTGGATTCTTCCAGCGGGTTCAGGTTCTCGCGCTGGATATTTTCAATCAGTGAAACCGCAGCTGCGGTCTGGTCATCAAAGTGCTTGATCACCGCTGGCACCTTGTCCAGCCCGGCCAGTTGCGATGCACGCCAGCGACGCTCACCGGCGACGATCTCGTAGCGCCCGCCTTCGGCGGACCTTAATACAATTGGCTGTACCACACCCTGAGTGCTGATTGAATCAGCCAGTTCCTGCAGCGCCTCATCATCAAAAAATGTTCTTGGCTGCCACGGGCCACGTTGAATCAGATCGACATCAATATCTTTCAGCTCATCATTACGTTGCGGCGTGGTCATCTGCTCAACGGTTTCGCTACCAGCCAGTAGCGCGTTCAGGCCGCGGCCCAGTCCTCTTTTCTTTGTTGCCATATTCGTCTTTTATTCTTTAGGTAATCGTTTACGATGCCACTTTGTTTATCACGCTGGTACCATTCCGGCGCAGCATTTCACCCGCCAGTGCCAGGTAGGCCAGCGCGCCGCTGGATGTCTTTTCGTACATCAGGGCCGGCAGGCCATGACTGGGCGCCTCAGCCAGGCGCACGTTGCGCGGCACTACCGTGCGGTACACCTTGTCACCAAAGTGCTCAATCAACTGGTCAGAGACATCTTTGGCCAGGGTATTGCGCGGGTCGTACATGGTGCGCAACAGGCCTTCAATCTGTAAGCCGGGGTTCACTGTAGAGCGCACATCATTGATGGTGTCCATCAGCTGGCTCAGGCCTTCGAGCGCGTAATACTCGCACTGCATCGGGATAATAACGGCATCGGAAGCAACTAGTGCGTTCAGCGTGAGCATGTTCAGGGCAGGGGGACAGTCGATCAGGACATATTCATAATCATGTTTGATCGACTCGATCGCATCCTTCATCCGGTTCTCGGCACCGGTGCTGCGCATCAGCTCGACTTCGGCGGCGGTCAGATCCGCATTCGCCGGCAGCAAATCAATACCCACTTCTTCCAGGCTATGCACACAGCTGCGCGCATCCACACCGGAGAGCAGCACATCACAAAACGTTTCAGCTAACTCATGTTTGTCTACGCCCACACCCATGGTGGCGTTGCCCTGTGGATCGAGGTCAATTAGAAGCACTTTACGCCTGGTCGCCGCCAGCGATGCCGCTAGATTAACGCTGGTCGTGGTCTTACCCACGCCGCCTTTCTGATTCGCCAGTGATAATACTTGCACCATAATTATGCTTCGCTTTTGGTTATTTCCAACAGATGCCTTTGTGCATCCAGTCCATATATATTCAATGTATGCGCCTGATTCAACACATAACCCGGCTTATCTATCGTTTTATCCAGCTTGCCCTGCATCACCAGAATCCGGGTATTCGGCTGGTGTAGATGCGCCGTCGATTCAAGTATCAAACGGGTGTCCGCATAGGCACGGGCAATAACAGCATCAAAGTATAACTCAGGCTGGTAGTCTTCGACACGCTGATTCACCACTTCGACGTTATCCAGCTGCATCTGCATTTTTGCCTGGTTCAGAAAACGTGTCTTTTTGCCGTTACTGTCGATCAGCACAAAACTGGTTTCCGGGCGGGCGAGGGCGAGCGGAATCCCCGGTAGACCGGCACCGCTACCGACATCGGCAATCCGGCCATCACTGATATAAGGCAGCACCGCCAGACTATCGAGCAGGTGCTTGCTGACCATTTCGGATGGGTCGCGCACCGCGGTCAGATTAAAGGCCCTGTTCCATTTAACCAGCAACTCCAGGTATTCGATCAGCCGGGCAGGGACGTGCTCGGGCAATACCAGGCCCATTTTATCAAGGCCGGTTTCAAGCTGTTTTAATAATGAAGCGGTCACGGGGCAGGGCGCTTATTGCAGCTTGTTCTTTTTAAGGTGCACCATCAACAGCGAAATCGCCGCCGGCGTCATGCCGGGGATGCGCCCTGCCTGACCGATGGTTTCCGGGCGATGGTCACTCAGCTTCTGGCTGAGTTCTGCCGACAGGCCGCGCACATCTTCATACTGAATCACATTCGGAATCTGCGTCTCCTCGTGTTTACGGGTTTTATCGATCTCGGCCTGCTGGCGATCAAGATAGCCCGAATACTTTGCCTGTATCTCTACCTGTTCGATAATTTTGTCGGCATGTTCAGGAGATATGTCCGCACTTAGTTCCATTTCGCCGATATTTTCGATCAGGGAAGCATAATCAATTTCGGGCCGGCGCAGCAAATCGGCTGCCTTATAGTCCCGGCTAAATGGCTTGCCGGTCAGCTTGGCGAGCGCAACCCCTTCCTCTGAGCCCGGATGGATCACTTTGGCGGCAAGTCGCTGCTGTTCACGCTCAATCGCGTCACGTTTGGCGCAAAACAGCGCCCAATGCTCATCGTCAATCAACCCCATTTCGCGCGCCACCGGGGTCAGGCGCAGATCAGCGTTGTCCTCGCGCAGGATCAGGCGATACTCGGCGCGGCTGGTAAACATGCGATACGGCTCCTGGGTGCCACGGGTAATCAGGTCATCGACCAGCACGCCGATATAGGCCTGATCGCGGCGCGGCGACCATGGTTCTTTGCCCTGTACCTGACGGGCGGCGTTGATCGCGGCGAGCAGGCCCTGGGCAGCGGCCTCTTCGTAGCCGGTGGTGCCGTTGATCTGGCCGGCAAAGAACAGGCCGTTGATGAACCGGGTCTCCAGCGTCGCCTTCAGGTCGCGCGGGTCGAAAAAATCATACTCAATCGCATAACCCGGGCGCATGATATGCGCATTCTCAAAGCCCTTGATCGAGCGCACCAGCGCCAGCTGCATATCAAACGGCAGGCTGGTAGAAATGCCGTTCGGGTAGACCTCGTTGGTCGTCAGGCCTTCCGGCTCGATAAAAATCTGGTGCGAGTCCTTGTCGGCAAAGCGCACGATCTTGTCCTCGATGGAAGGGCAGTAGCGCGGGCCAATGCCTTCGATGGTGCCGCTGTACATCGGTGAGCGGTGCAGGCCTTCGCGGATGATATCGTGGGTCTGCTCGTTGGTGTGGGTAATGTGGCAGGCAACCTGCTCGGGGTGGTCAGCAACACTGCCGGTCAGCGAAAACACCGGCACCGGGTCATCACCGGGCTGCGCCTGCAGGCCAGAATAATCGATGCTGCGGCTGTCGATGCGTGGCGGCGTGCCGGTTTTCAGGCGATTGACACGAAACGGCAGGTCACGCAGCCGGTTAGCCAGCGCAATCGACGGCGGATCACCGGCACGACCACCGGAATAATTCGACTCACCAATATGGATCAGGCCGCCGAGGAAGGTGCCTGCGGTCAGCACCACGGCTTTGGCGCTGAACTTCAGCCCCATCTGGGTGACCACGCCGGTGACCCGCCCGGTGCCATCGATATTCTCGACGACCAGGTCATCCACCGCCTGCTGGAAGATCGACAGGTTCGGCTGGTTTTCCAGCGCCTCGCGCACCGCCGCCTTATAAAGAATACGGTCGGCCTGGGCACGGGTTGCGCGCACCGCCGGGCCCTTGCGGCTGTTCAGGATACGGAACTGAATGCCGCCCCTGTCCGCCGCCTTTGCCATGATACCGCCGAGGGCGTCGATCTCTTTCACCAGATGGCCCTTGCCGATACCGCCTATCGCCGGGTTACAGCTCATCTGGCCGAGAGTCTCGATGTTGTGCGTCAGCAACAGAGTCTTCACACCCATGCGTGCGGCCGCCAGCGCAGCCTCGGTGCCGGCATGGCCGCCACCGATAATAATCACGTCAAAGGATTCGGTATAAAACATCGCTACTGCTTCAGCAAACTGATCAAAAAATGTTCAATTATTCGGGAAGCGCATTATAAAGCAAATCATCGGCCTGAACGACCAACTATCTCCAGCCTAAATTACACACTTTGGGTCGCTGTTTGTCCTTACATTCATCTCTTAAACTCTTTCTATGGGGTTATTTACAAATCTTTTGCGATAGATCAATATTAGTAGGCACTAATTTATTTATATGCCCCACAATTTTAGTAATTGGCCTTCTGGTCGGTATTTCAGCTAAATTGGCCCGCTTATTTTGTAAACAGGAATTTTATGTCTTCACCCGTGCACGACCCGCTTTCGACGACCGTTGACGATAACAGTCTGATCGAGGTTAAAAATACCACCTGCTACATGTGCGCGTGCCGCTGTGGTATCCGCGTCACGCTGCGCGATGGTGAAGTTCGCTATATCCAGGGCAACCCCGACCACCCACTGAATAAGGGCGTGATCTGTGCCAAGGGTGCTTCCGGCATTATGAAGCAGTACTCGCCCGGCCGCCTGACCAAACCGCTGCTGCGCAAGCCCGGCTCTGACCGCGGCGACAACGAATTCGAGGAAATTAGCTGGGAAAAAGCCTATTCGATACTCGAAGAACGTCTCGCCCACATCCGCAAGACCGACCCCAAACAGTTCGCGCTGTTCACCGGCCGTGACCAGATGCAGGCGCTGACCGGCCTGTTCTCCAAGCAATACGGTACGCCCAACTATGCTGCCCACGGCGGCCTGTGCTCGGTGAATATGGCCGCGGGCATGATCTACACCATCGGTGGATCCTTCTGGGAATTCGGCGGCCCCGACCTCGACCGCGCCAGGCTGTTCGTGATGATCGGCACCGCCGAGGACCATCACTCCAACCCGATGAAAATCGCACTGTCCAAATTCAAGCGCAACGGCGGCCGCTTTATCGCGATCAACCCGGTACGCAGCGGTTACGCAGCGATTGCCGATGAATGGATCCCGATCAAACCCGGCACCGACGGCGCCCT
>JAPHSZ010000159.1 GCA_026196545.1 Gammaproteobacteria bacterium | reverse complement strand
TCTCGTTGGAGAAAGGAGTATCGTGAGGGAAAACTTCAAGGGGATAATCAAAAGCGTGTCGGCGTGAATAAAAATAAACAAACAGCAGTCAGTGATAAGAAGATGACTGAAAATGCACGATTAAAAAAAGAAGTTGATCGATTGAAAAAGGAGAACAATCTTCTAAAAAAGTGGCAACGGTATCTGGCGGAACAACATCAGAAAGATTTAGATTCGTCCAAAGATACCGAGAAATAGGGGTGACTTTTTTGTGTGATTGGCTCGATGTTTCCACCAGTGGTTTTTATGCCTGGGAGAAACGAGAAGCCTCTAAACGTTTTCGTGAAGATCAACAGCTTCTAGAGCACATTACTCGCATTTACTGGCAAAGCAATGGGCGCTACGGTAGCCCCAGGGTGTTTAAAGCACTGCTAAAGCAAGGCGTCAACGTGGGCAGAAAACGCGTTGAGCGGCTAATGCTGGAATCCGGACTGAAAGGTCGTGTTGTGCGAGTGACCCGTCGCCAGCCTGGTTTAAAGCGATTTCAGGCTCGAGGAGAAAACCTGTTGAGAAAGCTGGACAAGCCAACTTCCATTGATCAAGTCTGGGTTGCTGACGTGACTTATTTGAAAGTAAATAATCGCTGGCAATATCTTGCCACAGTCATGGATCTTTACTCACGTAGAATTATTGGCTGGTCATTGTCCAGTACACGCACCACTAAATTAACGAGAGCTGCTATGCAGTACGCTCTTAAAAAGCGCAATTACCCCAGAGGGCTTATGCTCCATACTGATCGTGGCATTGAATATACTGGCAAGGAGTTTCAAAAATTGTTGAATGAATATAACTTTAAGCACAGCCTGAATCGACCTGGTCATTGCACTGATAATGCATTTATGGAATCATTCTTCCATAGCTTAAAAGCTGAGCTGATTCGCGGTACGATATATCGAAGTGCGACTGAACTACGCCGAGCTTTGGTGACTTATATAAATAAATTTTATAATTCAGTTCGGTTACACTCAGGTTTAGATTACCGATCACCGATTGAATTTGAACAATGTGCAGCATAGATGAAGTGGTGTCCACTTTATCGGGGGAAGATCAGGGCAGTATACTTAATTATTAGCCACGGAATTAAATAGGTATGCTACCCTCTAAATTCCTTGCAATTAAGGGGAGAAAAAAGGAGGCAGTCCCCTTTAATTTATTCCAGATAGGCCGGTAGTTCGGTATATATATTGAAGTTACTAAGGTCGTTGCTGATCATTGATTTGATAGACGTCAACGATTTAATCTCCCTTACAAGTCTATTATTTTCATTTATATTTCTAGAAGTGCAGTTCGCCCACTTGAGAGCTGCCGGATCTCTGGTCCAGCCTGTGATGTCAGGTTTAACGCAACTCTCTTTTAATTCGGTTAATTGGCCATTGACTTCATTCCAGCAGTTTGCAAAATGTAGAGCAAAAGCATAATTGTGTTTGTCTGGATATTCATATAAGTCTTCCTTGCAGTTTAAGTCGCCAACTATCAGGTTGTTCACATTTACGTTAGTTATCGGTTTATGTGATCTGACTTCCCTCTCTTTTTTCGCCTCCCGTTCCATGTGTGCATCGAGTTCTTTTTGTAAAGCATCGATATCCATAGTCAGAACGCCTAGATCTTGAATGATCGTCTTTACGGTGACGAAATTAAGGTCTGGTTTTCCGTAAGCAGTGAGAAAAGATTTGTTTTTTTGTATGGTTATCTTGCCGTTGCGTTTCTGTGAGATGATTTTGACTACATTTTCTTTGCCGTAGGTCTCGAATATCTTGTTGATTTCGGCTTCATCATTTGTTGCGGCATGACTAAGTGACTGTTGAGTGTTGAATGTAAACGCAACTAGAGTGCATATACGAAGGATTGAGTGAAAGCTAACGGTTTGCATTTAAAATCCCTGTCGTATGTTTATATTCGTTAGAAATACTATCTGTGAAATATTATTTATCTCATGAACCTGTGTACATTATAGCTTGCTCTCGGGATTGACATAAAAGGGGGCAAAGCCCTTAACCCCAAATAACTATCCACAAACCGCCTGAGTATCTCCTGTGCAAACGGTGTGGGTTTTCTACTGATTTCCTTTTTAATGCTTCTGCTTCATGCGGTTCGAAATAGCCGTGATTCGCGTAGCCCGTATGCTAAATTACCCTAGCATAATCGTACACATGAATACAAGCTAATCTTTAAACCCTTTCTTTAACAATCAAAGCACGTCATGTTGCAATACCCATTGAGTAAAGACCCGATTCAGCAAGGTAGCACCGTAGCTCGCAATAAACCCAGGGCATCACGCCGTATGAAAATGAATTAATATACTCAACCCTTGTTAAAGTAAACCATTATATTAAAAGCAGGATGTTTTAATTATGAAACACGGATCATTAATAATTCTACTCAGTCAGCTTATATTCTCGACCTCAGCTTTCGCAGAGGAACTCGATATAATATTCAGCCCGGCCAGCCCAAAAATACATTTAGAGAGCACAACGCAGGTTGGTGATGTAACGGTGTACGATCATTCGGAATTTTCGGTGACGATAAAAAACACTCATTACAAGTCGATCAATATACAGGGCGTGAACTTTATAAGCATTGGTGATATTCAGACAAGCGGGCTGGGTAATATTATTAATTACTGGCCATGGAAAGATTCTCGTACTCTCAAGCCTGGAGAAACTATTAGCTTTAGTAAGGTATGGGGTTTTACTGTTGATACGCCTAATTCCGAAATGACTTATCATTTTGAGGTTAACTACAATATAGTTGGTAGAAAGGAAACAAAGCAGTTTGTGAAAGAATTGGTCCTTAGGCCAGATGCGTAAGCCAGAGCCATGTGGCACAATAAGCACAGTACAAATCATCGACTTATAAACTTTTTTACGAAAATTTCCATGAACCTAAAAATCACAGCCCTAACCCTCTGCCTCCTAACCACCACACACGCCAACGCCGGCTGGTTTGATTCGTTAAAAGAAAAGGCCACGGAGATCAAGGATGAGGTCAAGCAGGAATACTCGGACACGACCGTTTCTGCACTCAGTGATGAGGACATCACCGCTGGGCTGAAAGAAGCACTGGTTAAGGCGGCGGATTACTCTGTCGATAAGCTGGGCCGGGCCGGGGGCTTTGCAGACAACACCAAGGTGCGTATTCCTATGCCGGAGAAGCTGTCCAAACTGGAAAAGCTGCTGCGTAAAACCGGGCAGGATAAGTATGCCGATGAGTTTGTTGAGACCATGAACCATGCGGCCGAGACCTCGGCGGGGGCGACGCTGGAAATCCTGAAGACCGGGGTGAAAAACCTGACTATCAGCGATGCCAAAAATATCTTGAACGGGCCGGATGATGCGGCGACGCAATACCTGCGAAAAACCGGTGGTGCAGAGTTAACCAGGCAGATCTCGCCGATTGTCAAAGATGCCACCGGAAAAACTGGTGTCACCCGGCTGTATAAAAAGCTTTATGACAATCTTGGTTTTATGGGTAAGTACATGAAGCCGGAGGACTATGATATTGATGCCTACGTCACCAATAAGACACTCGACGGTATCTTCGTGATGATTGCCGAGCAGGAAAAAATGATCCGCGATAACCCGCTGGAAAGAACCAGCGACATCCTGAAAAGCGTATTCGGATCAACGGATTAAGCCACGCAATAGTTGAGTACAACCGGGTGCAGGTACAGGCAAAATTATTATCACTGATTCTTTTGGCATTGCTGGCTACGGCCTGTTCCACAGAGTACAGTGCCGCGTACCAGGGTGCTTCTGCTGAGAGTAAGTGAGATGAGTCGCAACGAATTATTGTTAACGGTTAAAAGCAGGAGTTACCGCTTTTTAAGGTAGTTGAAGACCAACTCTACCTGATGATCATGTTGAAAACAAACGATGGTTTTTTTCATACTGAGACCCGTTATCCTTCATGGGATAAGCCAGAGATGAGCAGGTTCATCGAACATCATCCTGAGTTTCAGTCGCGGACTCCCGTCGACTGGAACAACTGACTACCCAGGGGGGTGGTGATGAATACAAGCCCGGATCCGGCAAACTGTAATAGCAATTAAAGCGGGCATCACTATTTTTATGGTTAATAAACCGCGCTATATGTATAGCTGTATTTCAGTTAGACTTGTGTGCGTTATATTTAATCAATTACAGTACCTTGGAGGGTCTGATGAAAAACTTGAGAATACTAATGATGATTATGGGCTTCGTGGCTATTACTGCATGTGCTTCGAATGAAACGAAGGATATTGCTGAGGATGATGCCAGTGTTACTACTAGCGCCGAGGCTGGGGTGATGAAAGAAGAGCAGCCAGCGGCGATGGCAGAGGAAAAGGCTGAAGCTAAAGTCGAGGAGACTGTTGAGCAGACTGAAGCTAAAGCCGAAGCGGCAGAAGCAGCTACAGATGCTTCTGGAAATTTGGTCTCTACCTGCAAGCATGGTGACAGGGTTCGTTTGATTAAGGTTATTTACGATAATCCGGAAACGGGTAACACCTGTGAAGTAAGCTATGAGAAATCTAGCGGTGTACAGACTTTATGGTCAGCTATGAACGAAAGAGACTACTGCCTGGGCAAGGCGAAAGCATTCGTGGAAAAACAGGAAGGCTGGGGCTGGACCTGCAGCAACCTGGAATAAGCTGTAATGGGTTAGCAAGCTACTACTTGCTGGCAGAAGCTGATCTCGTAAAAAGGGCCATCCATATGGATGGCCCTTTATTATGTGCTGTGGTTTTATTTGTTAGGAATCAAGGCAACATCAAGGGTCTGGACTCCTTGATCCGACCCCGCTTGTTTCCCGTATGTATAAGCTATTCCTAAGCCCACCCCCCAAGCTCACCAATCGCGGTGGATTCTTTTATATAGCTAACATTGTTGCTCAAGGCCAACTGCCGGACGGTTGTTAATAATTTATTTTTCGACATGGCGTTAATTTTTTTGCTGTTAAACAAAGCATATTTCGAAACATAACCCCACATATGCAACAGGGTGTTTTCGATCAGTTTCGGGTTTGGCGGCTGGCGTAGCAGCGTGTTCAGTTCCAGCGCGACTTCGTCGATTTTTTTTGCGCCCTGTTTGCGGGCTACCCATTTGCCGATGCGTTCATACTCGGCGATGCTTCGCGCCATGACTGAATATTTGTGTTGTGCCCAGAGTTGCTGGGCATTTCTGGGTAGCGGTATTCTGCCAGGTTCGAGGTTTCGGTATTTGTCAGCAAGTATTGACAGCTGCGTTGCCGGCGGATCGATATACCGCGCTGGCCACTGCGTCGGTTTTGAGCGTAACAGCACGGGGGAGTGGTCGGTGTAGCCACGAAGCTGCATTTCAGCGGCAAGCAGTTTGTGGCGTTGTTTCAAGGCCCAGCCGTAGCCGACCCAGCGCAGGGTCTCGGGGTGTCTGGAATAGCCTTTTTTGTTGTTCGCTATAATCGAGACGATGCCGTGCAGTTCGCGGTGTTCCCCGAGCAGGCTCTGGCGGTTTAGATAGCCGGGGTCGATGTCCCAGATCCTCATGGGTTCACCGGCTCATGGCTGACGAAAATCAGCTGGTCGGTGTTAAAGCCAAGTGCGCCGGCCTGTTTGATGAAGCGCCTGGTGATTTCTTTATCTACTTTCGGTTTTCTTGCCAGCAGCCACAGGTAGGCGGTGTCGGGCCCGGAGACGAAGGCATACTGGTAGTTTTTTCTGTCCAGTTCGAAAATGACATACGAGCCATAGAACGGGCCAAAAAATGAAACCTTCAAATAGCCCTTGTTTGGCTCTTCAACAAAATAGGCCTTGCCTTCGGCCTGACGCCATTTTTGTTCTTCAACTAAAAATCCCCTGTTGATGACTTTTATGCCACCGTCATCGCGTAAAGAATATTCTGCTGAAACATTATCCATGCCACGTTCAAAGGAATGATCAAGGCGTGCAATTTCATACCATTTGCCGAGATAGCGATTGATGCTGAAGCCTTCAACCGGTTTAACGCCGTCGGGCAGGCCGGTACAGCTGAGCAGTAAAATTGATAACAATATAATGAGGGATGCGCGCATCTTTAAGCCCAATATGTTTCAATATCATTACCAATCAGCTCACGGTGTTCACCGAGCAGGCTCTGGTGGTTTAAATAACCGGGGCCAATATTACAGATTCTCATGGTTATATACGCTCGCATCTCAGGGTTAATTATTGTGAATTTGGCATTATAGTTGCCATCATAAGATAACTGGCAAAGCCTAAAAACTTAGTTATATTGAGGTGAAAAAGTGAATGCATTATTACTGGTTGCCCACGGCAGCCGACGCCAGCAATCCAATGAAGAAGTCAGGTTGCTGGCAGACAAACTCAAAAGCCGTTGTGGTGAGAGCTTTCCGATTATCCATGCAGGCTTTCTTGAGCTGGCCGAGCCGTTGATTCCAGATGGCCTGCAAAAGTGCATTGATGACGGTGCCAGCAGGGTTACCGTGCTGCCTTATTTCCTGAATACCGGTCGGCATGTTGCAGAAGACATTCCGGACATCATTGATGAATTTAAACGAAATTCATCGGTTGAAATAAACCTTACATCGCATCTTGGGGCATCAGAGATGATGCTGGATGTGCTGGCGAGTGTGGCATCGGAATAAAATGTGACACAGGCATTTTGTGTGTTTTTGAAATGAATAAAGCCTTAGACTTTTCCTGTCTTTGAAAACCTGTTGCTAAATTAAACTCCAAAAACTTTCTGTTTTGTTCCTGAGAAAAAGTTGACTTCCATTCCGTTTAATAATCGATACGTTAATCTGGGCGAGGCATTTTATGTCAGGACGCATCCTGAGACTGTTGCTGCCCCCGCGTTAATCAAATTTAATGATGAGCTTGCCAGCTCGTTGGGTTTATCTGTTGCTAATGTGGAAGACTGTGCCAGTATTTTTTCGGGCAATGTCATTCCCGAAGGTGCCGAGCCATTGGCGATGGCCTATGCAGGACACCAGTTTGGCGGTTTTAATCCCCAGCTGGGCGATGGCCGTGCGATTTTACTGGGCGAGCTTGTGCATCCATCCGGTGCTAGTGTAAGCGTGCATTTAAAGGGTTCCGGTCAAACACACTTTTCACGCAATGGTGATGGCCGTGCTGCACTGGGGCCGGTACTGCGTGAGTATCTGCTCAGCGAAGCAATGCACAAACTCGGTGTACCAACCACAAGGGCGCTGGCGGCGGTGACCACGGGTGAGCAGGTGGCAAGGGAGCGGATGCTGCCGGGAGGTGTTATTACGCGGGTGGCAAAAAGTTTTGTTCGCATTGGTACGTTTGAATACTTTGCGGCCAGGGACAATTACGATGCCGTAAAACAACTGGCGGATTATGTGATCGAACACAATTACCCGCAACTGCGTGAGGTGGAAAATCCTTATCAGGCCCTGTTGCAGGCCGTGGTTGATGCTCAGGCGAAGCTGATTGCACAGTGGATGCAGCTCGGCTTTATTCACGGCGTGATGAATACCGACAATATGTCGATAGCCGGTGAGACCATCGACTATGGGCCATGTGCCTTTATCGATGCGTTTGATTACAACAAGGTGTTTAGTTCGATAGATCAAAACGGACGTTATGCCTATGGCAACCAGCCTTCGATCGGCATGTGGAATTTAACGCGCTTTGCTGAAACCTTATTGCCGTTACTGGCAAAGGATTCTGATGCCGCAATAGAAATCGCAAAGAATATTCTGGAAACTTATATAGAGACTTACCAGCGAGCCTGGCTAGATGGCATGAGGGCGAAGTGTGGATTGCTAGCTGTCTCGGATAAAACAGCGCATAAAGACAAGGTGCTGATCGATGACCTGCTCGATACCATGGCAGCGGGAAGGGCAGATTTTACCCTGACGTTTTTTTATCTGTCACGATTATCTGCACAACCTTCTGAAGCAGATGAAGACATACGCAAACTGTTTGCCAGGCCGGCGCAATTCAATCAATGGTTCATAAAATGGCGTGAGCGCCTGAACAATGAAAGCCTGAACGATGAACAGCGGCAGGTGAAAATGCAGGCGGTCAACCCGGTTTATATTCCCCGCAATCATCAGGTAGAAGCCGCGATCAGGGCGGCAGAAGATCATGGCGATTTTTCCGTATTTCGCGATCTGCACGAAGTGTTGCAGAATCCATATGAAGTACAAAAAGGCAGGAATCATTACATGTCACCACCCAAACCCCACGAAGTGGTCAGTAAAACATTTTGCGGTACCTGATTTAAGGTGGCAGCTTGAAAATATTGATAACAGGTTCCTCCAGATTCCTGCTTTCGTAATAACGACAGTTATAGTACCCTCAGTAGTGCCGGCATAATAAAGATTACTCAGGGATATGTATGATGAAAATTCTCACCACTGCCTTTGCTATTTTGTTGTTAACCGTTTCAGGCCATGCTAATAGTATTAATGCTGATACCAGCGCGATTCCTGATTCGCTAAAACCATGGTCAGACTGGGTGCTACGTGATACGCCTGAAGTTATTTGTCCGCATCTTTACAATGCCAATAAACATTTCTGTGCTTACCCTTCCAGGCTTGAATTAAATTTTAATGCCAAAGGCGGCCGCTTTGAGCAGGTCTGGGCAGTTTATGATAAATCATGGATTATCTTGCCTGGTGATGCCATGCAGTGGCCGCAACAGGTGACGGTGAATAATAAATCCATGGCGGTAATATCACGAAACCATCATCCGGCAATGCAGCTGGATGCGGGACAGTACACGATTAAAGGCCGATTTAACTGGCAGCAGACACCAAAGTCGTTATCGCTGCCGGCATACACGGGCCTGGTGGCTGTGTCTTTGAATGGCAAGAAGGTAACGCAGCCGGATATTCGCCAGGGCAAGTTGTGGTTGAGTAGCACGCAGGCACAAAAGCACGAGAATAACCGGCTTTCTTTGAGCGTGTTTCGAAAAATTAGTGATAGCCAGCCGTTAAAAATAAGCACGATGATTGAGATGGATGTTGCTGGCCTGCAACGTGAGATTACGCTTGATGGTGCTTTGCTGGAGGGGTTTAAGGTTTCCGCTCTAAGCAGTCAGTTACCGGCTCGCATCGACCAGAACGGTGAGCTGTATTTGCAGTTGCGCCCCGGACACTGGCAGGTCTATATCGATAGCCAGTTCAATGCGGCCAGTACAGGGATTGAATTAAAGCCCTTTGACTCACCCTGGCCGGCTCAGGAGATCTGGGTGCTTGAACATCAATCGCATTTACGGCAGATACAGGTTCAGGGCAGGAATACGATTGACCCACAACAGACGCAGTTGCCAGCCAGCTGGAAACAGTTTCCCACTTACAGCATGAACACAGGTGATTTGCTGCAATGGACGGTGATCAAACGCGGTGACCCGGAGCCGGAGCCGGATCAACTCAGCCTGAACAAAAACCTGTGGCTGGATTTTTCCGGAGATGCCTACACGGTTAAGGATGAGATCAGTGGCACACTTTCGCGAAACTGGCGACTGAATGCAACGGCAGATGTCGCCCTGGGCCAGGTAATGATTGATGGGCAGCCACAATATATTACCCGCCTTCAGGGTGAACAGGCAGATGGCGTGGAGATACGTCAGGGCAATGTGAATTTGGTCGCGGATAGCCGGGTCACGGAGGTTGACGGGGTGTTGTCGGCCACTGGCTGGCAGAGCCAGTTTAATAATGTTAGTGCCACTTTACACATACCCATGGGTTACCAGTTATTCAGTATTAGTGGTGCGCATGCGCCGGAGGCGTGGCTGGATCGCTGGACCTTGCTGGATTTGTTTCTGGTGCTGATTATGGCGATGGCCTGCTATCGTCTATGGGGGGTAAGCTGGGGGCTGATAGCACTGGTGACCCTGGGCCTGACCTGGCATGAATTCGATGCGCCGCAGATGGTCTGGCTTAACCTGATTATTACTATTGCGATAATAAAAGTATTAAATGAAGGCCATTTATTAAAGCTGCTCACCATTTATCGAAATTTTGTAATGCTTGCATTAATACTGATAACTCTGGTGTTTGTGATTGATCAGGCGCGTACGGCAATGTATCCCCAGCTTGAACGCCATGACTATGCGCCTCTACCAATGCTGGATCAGTTTGCAGAAGACAAAAGTGAGTTCATGATGGAAGAGATGGTGGCGCAGGAAAGTGAAATGGCCGCTGTCGATATGGAAAGAAAAACCAAACGTTATGAGAGCAGCTACCTGTCTTCTGCGCCTGCGCGCGTGAAAAAAATGAAAGCTCCTAAGGTGGTGATGATTGATCCGGATGCGATGATACAAACCGGCCCAGGGCTGCCCGACTGGCGATGGCATAGTTATTCAATCAAATGGGATGGCCCGGTGCAAATTGGCCAGGATATCGAGCTGACGCTGGTGACACCTGCGTTGCATCGGCTGCTCAATGTGTTGCGCATTTTTTTAGTGGTACTGCTGGTTTGGCGTTTGTTTGATCAGGGGGCAATTCACTGGAAAAACCTGGCTGGCCATTTCCCCACACGTGCAATGACAGGTGGCTTACTGCTACCGATCATGTTTGCCCTGTATAGTGGTGATATACATGCTGAGTATCCATCAAAAGATTTGCTTGATGAGCTACAACAGCATTTACTCAAGCCTGCGGACTGTTTGCCGCAATGTGCCAATATTGAGTTGTTAACTATTCAACTTTCAGGTGACAAATTGACGCTCATTGCAAAGACGCATGCCAGTGAGGATGTAGTTTTGCCCCTGCCGGTGCCGATAAACAAGTGGAGTCCCTCATCAGTCTCGATTGACTTAAAACAGGCTGACAGCCTGTTTAGAAAAGCGGATCAGTCTTTATGGATGCTAATGAAAAAAGGTGTGCACACACTGGAAATGAAAGGCTCAGTCGCGCATTTATCAGAGCTGAAAATTGACTTCCAGTTAAAGCCACAGCACGTCCAGTATGATCTTGCAGGCTGGTCAGCGGAAATCACTGGCGAACAAATTAAGCAGTCACAGTCTCTGGGGTTTCATCGCATTGTCTCCAGTGAAAAGGTATCGGAAAACCTGTTGATGAATACCGATATTCCATTGTTTGCAAAAGTAACACGATATATAGAACTGGGACTGGACTGGTCGGTGACCACGCAGGTACAGTTAATTTCCGGCAATGCCCTGCCCGGTGTATTACGCATACCCTTGCTGGCAGGTGAATCGGTGATCACTGACGGTATCACTGTAAAAGACAATGCGGCTGTGATTACACTGAACAAAAATACGCGCTCAATGCGTTGGCGCTCAACGCTACCCAAATCTGATCTATTAATATTGACCGCCAGCACAGATACCGCCTTTAATGAAATATGGCGGCTCAATAGTAGTCCAATGTGGCACATAGTATATGAAGGCATTCCGGTCATTTATCATCAACGTGAGGGGCAACACTGGCAACCGGAATGGCAGCCCTGGCCCGGTGAGGCAGTGAGCATACACATTAGTCGTCCTCAGGGTGTTGAGGGTAATACCAGGACTATTGATAACAGCCAGCTGACCCTGAGTCCCGGTGAGTTATTAACAGGCGCACAGTTAAGTTTTAATCTGCGCAGCAGTCTGGGTGGGCAGCATCGTATTCGTATCCCTGCAGACAGCGAACTAATGAGTGTGGCAATTAATAATAAAAATATTCCGGTTCGTTTAAATGAAGATAGCATTACCTTGCCCATTATCCCCGGCGCACAAAAGGTGGCCATCGAATGGCGTGAGCCACGTGGTATTAGTACCGGCCTGTTCAAAAGCACAGAGGTGGATTTAGGCGCTGAAAGTGTCAATGCAAAACTCAGCATTAAACCGGGGCAACAGCGCTGGGTATTATTTGCAGGTGGCCCGACGCTGGGCCCTGCAGTTTTATTCTGGGGCCTGTTTTTTGTGATTTTAGCCGTGGCGATTGGGTTAAGCCGGGTTAGTGATATGCCCATGAGTCTGGGCCAGTGGCTATTGCTCGGCATTGGCCTGAGTGCATCGGCACCTGCAGCCGGTCTGTTAATCGTGGTCTGGTTGCTGGCGTTGCGCAGCAAGGCTAAACGGCCTGCTTTTGAAAATGTGAATTTATTCAACGCCTATCAGATAGTGCTACTGGTTTTAAGCTTTGCCGCGTTATCGACCCTGTTTTTTGTTATAGAGCAGGGCCTGTTGGGTTCGCCTGATATGCAAATTACCGGCAATAATTCGACCAGTTACCTGTTTAACTGGTATACCGATAGAAGCGATACAATCCTGGCGACGGCCTGGATTATAACTGTACCGATGATTGTCTATCGATCACTGATGCTGTTATGGGCCATCTGGCTGGCATTTGCTTTATTGAAATGGTTGCGCTGGGGCTGGAACTGCTATGCCACGCATGGCTACTGGCGTGAGAAGAAACTTGAAAATAAAAAAACGAAGAGTGACAAAAATCCTGAGTCAGAAAATTAAGTTTTTGTGGGACGTTAGTTTAAGCTGAAGATTATTGGCCTTCTTATCCATATTGCTCTATCCTGGTTTTTCTATGGGTCACAATTATTTTTTGATAAATCCTGTCGAAGTTTTCTGACTTCATCTTTATGTTCTTCAATTGTATATTGCTTGCCATAGCTGTATTGGTCACATAAGCCAGGGTTATCCATTCTGTAATTTCTATCGTTACAAAATAATACCTGGTGGCGGTAATCTGGAGCTGTAATTTTTTGTAGTTGTGACTTAATACGATTGCAGTGACTTGTGTTTTTTGGTTTTTTATCAGGGAAATAGACTTTTAGGCTGGTTTTTTTATTTTTAGCTTTTTTGTAGGCAGCTTTAAGTTTTGATAATTCTTTTTTTAACTGCCTACGTTCAGAGATGCTGTCAGATTTGTCGTATTTAGACTGGGTCACCTGGATCTGGCGTTCTAGTTTATTGGTGAGTGAGATATTCTGATTATTACTTATCGTATCTAAATTACTTATTTCTTCTTGTTGTCTTTTTGATTCATCTTCAATGTACTTCTCTAGCTCAATTGAAAAATCATTGATATCTATTTTTAAAATTATCAGGTCTTGTATAATGCTTTTTGCAGTGATGAGGGTAATGTCAGGTTTTCCAGTAAAATCATGAAAGGATTTATTTTTTTCAATAGTAATCTTTCCATTTCTTTTTTGAGATATAAATTTTACAATGTTTTCTTTGTCATGGGTTTCAAGTATATTATTGATTGTATGTTCATCGTTTGATTTGGCATAGGTATGAGTATTAAGGATGAGGAAAATAAAAGTAGCTATTAGTAGTAATAATTTATGGCTATTTGTTTGCATTAAAAAGTCCCGTTTTTATAACAATTTGCTAAGTGTAGGCTGAAGGAGAGAAGAAATGCCAGTGTCAAGTATCGCTATTAGCTCTATCAGGTTTAATCTCCAGCATGCAAGGGTAACGTCATCCATAATGATCTGCAACAAATTTCATGCCGTAGCTGCGATCTGAATATAATTTAGTATTCTCTCTTATGATGATAAGTCTTCATGATAGCGAATAGAAATAAGTAGGTCAATCTTGCAGTCAATCCTGCTGCATGGTTGTATACAATAAACTCAGCATCGAATTTAAGATTATCTTGCATCATTCTTGTTGAATGCTTTGTTTTTCTATTTTTACTTTAATTGCTACAACTGTATATATCAAAACTCATCTTGCCTTCAACGGCGGGGCCTTTGGATACGATGGAGTCGCCGCCATATTCTGCGGCCCTGTTTTTTGCCAAGACGACGAGGTCTTCTGTGACGGCCTCGTCTTCACGGATGAGGATGCCTACCTTGTGGGTGACGCTCGCATTGATTGTGCCCAGTTTCAAACAGTCTTTGACGTTGAATTCTTTTACCAGCGTGACTTCCTTGCCTTCTTTGGTGGTTTCGACCCAGGTGCAGGCGGGCAGGCAGATAATGCTCAGGCATAAGGCATAGTGGTGTAATTTCATTATTGCTCACTCCATGTTTGTCTGTCAGTAAGGCGCGTGAAATTATAAGGTAGCACGGCAGTGCGTCATGGCGCAATAATCAATAATTTTTTGGATGATATAATGCATCTTTTGTTTCTACAGGATGCTCAATGCCCCATCGTCTGATTACCTGCTTTCTTTGCATTGCCCAGATTGGCATGAATATCGTACCCCGTCCTGCTTATGCCGTTGAGTTGCCGGCAGCGACGGCATTCAGTGAAGCCGAACTGCTGGAAAAATACCCCAATGCCAGGGTTATTCACGTCTCACCCGAAGAATACACAGTGCTGGAGAAAAAACTACAGCAACACGGTTATCGGCAGTCGGAGGTGGTGCCACTGCAACTGGCACAAAGTGATGTTGAAGAACCGGTAGTGCTGGTTGAGCCAGAGGATGATCCGCAGCCGGCGGATGATTGCACTCAGAAGGTGGAACAAAACACGGATGATGATTCATTGAGGGTGATGCTCGAAGTGACCGATGATGTTCTTAATTCGAGTGGCAATGGTTCCGGTGATGGGGCTGCCGTGCTGTTTGTGATTGTCGGTACGGTGGTAGTGATTGTCTGGGCGCTGTATGTGTTCAAGTATCTTTATGATGTCTCTTTAGGTGATGCGCCGTGCGGACGTTGGCATGAGTTGACGGTGGTGAGCAGCAGCGCATCGGTGGGTGATGGTCAGCATGCGCGTTTTGATGGTTTGCGTTATGCAACCGGATTTCGTGATGGCTCGCTGGACGTTGGTATTGGTTTTGAGCTGGGGCAGACAGATATCCTGCTCAGTGAAGTTGGGGTACTTGAATTGAAAGGCCGCTACTGGTTACTCGGGCCGATGCTTCGTTGGCGTTTATCACAGGAGAAGAACCCGAGTTATTTCCAGATGAATTTTGTTGCAGGCTCGACCGAGCACGACGAGGTTGGTCTGCTGGCCAAAGCCAGTCTTGGCCTGTTGTTTGGCATTGGTGATAGCATGCAGCTGGGCCTGAACTGGGGCGTGTTGAACATCGACCTGAATGAAGACCAGGGGATTATTACCGAGCGTGATCAGTATCATTATCTTTATGGTATCAATGTGGGCTTTAAGTTTTAAAGCCCTTTATTTTATTAAAAGTTTTTAAAACATCCCTCACTAAAATTATTACTTTAGTTTGTTGAAGTTGTCATACACTTAACGAAGATTTTCGGAGGTGTCGCTATGACAAAACAGCATGATTTATTCGACGCTATTGTGATTGGTGACTGTACATTACCCAACCGTATTGTGATGGCACCCATGACTCGTAATCGTGCGGGTGAGGGTAATGTGCCGCAGCCGCTCAATGTTACTTATTATCAGCAACGCGCCAGTGCAGGTTTGATCATTACCGAGGGTTCCCAGATTTCACCGGAGGGTGTCGGCTACCCGGCAACACCCGGTATTCATAATGATGTACAGGTCGAGGGCTGGAAGGCGGTGACCAGGGCCGTGCACGACAGGGGCGGGCATATTTTTTTGCAGTTGTGGCATGTCGGTCGAATATCGCATCCTTCATTGCAGCCTGATGGGCACGTTCCGGTGGCACCGTCTGCGATCAAGCCGGATGGAGAGGCCGCTACCTACGACGGTATGCAACCTTTTGTCAGGCCTCGTGAGCTAATGAATGTTGAGCTGCCAGCTATTGTTGCCGATTATGTGAATGCAGCACGTAAGGCGATGCAGGCAGGTTTTGATGGCGTGGAAATTCATGCTGCGAATGGCTATTTACTAGATCAGTTTATTCGTGATGGCAGTAATCAGCGTGATGATGACTATGGCGGCAGCATTAAAAACAGGATACGTCTTTTGCGTGAGGTGGTCGAGGCTGTTTGTAAGGCCATAGGCAGTAAAAAAGTGGGTGTCAGGATTTCACCGGAAAACAGTTTTAATAGTATGCACGACAGTGATCCGCAGAATACATTTAACGCCGTCACCGATATGCTAAACAGTTTTAACCTGGCTTATTTGCACGTGTTGGAAGGTGATATGATGAATGGCAATCATGCGCTGGATTATAAGCAGATTAAGTCGCGCTTTGCCGGGCCTTATATGGCCAACTGCGGATACGATTTTGAGCGAGCGACACAGGCAGTGAAAACGGGTAGTGCCGATCTGGTGTCGTTTGGCATTCCATTTATCTCAAACCCTGACCTGGTCGAACGCCTTAAGACCGGGGCAGAGCTCAACCCAGCTGATGCGACCACTTTCTACGGGGGTGATGAGAAGGGCTATACCGACTATCCATTTTTATAAATCGGTTAGCCCAGCCATAATAACGATCACAGGCTGGATGATGCTTAGTCAAAATTTAATGCTGCGACGATTTTATTTAGCCGCCCCTGCTCACCTTCATCACCCGGTTTTGTACTGGTATTTGATGCGGCACTGTTAATGGCATTGATTTTGGCAATGTAGTCTTCAGTGCAGACACTTATGGCTTTCTTGAGTTTTTCCAGCAGACCCTCAATTTCTTCCGGTTTACGAACCCAGGCCTCAATGAATAAGCCTGCAGCAGGGATGATTTTTGCCGAGTATTTTTCCTTTGAAACCAGTTGGTTGAAATCATCACACCAGTTTTTAGGCGCCTGATGTGTCAGCTTGAAAAACAGGTCAATATAGGGGGCTTTGCGTATTAACGGCGGTCGATTGTCATCGAATCCGATTATTTTGATATCGCTTATGTCTTCCATATTAGGTTTACTCTGATTAAGTGATGGATGGAGAGCCAGCATACGCCATAATGAGAAAAATTATCGAATTAAGAATGGATAGAGAGAGTGTATATGCCCTGGTCTGTTCTGGATTTGTCACGGGTGTAGAGTGTTGTTTATCTTCAGTTCATATATAATCACCCACTAATTTACTGCTGGGCGCAGTTTTTCCGTTCAGGAATATGGATGATGTGTGCCTTCACCAAAAATCTGTTAACGATATAATAAAGCCAATTATTCTGAGAACACAAAATCTTGTGAAAAAATTATTTCTGTTTTTTGCTCTGGTTGCGGCTCTGTTAATTGTATATCCTTTTTTTAATAAATCTGAAAATATGGATGTGGTAACCGGCCTGCCGTGGCAGATTGATGTTTTACCTGATGGTTCTTCACAGGTATTTGGTTTGCATCTGGGTGTAAGTCGATTAGCGGATGTGCTGGGTATACTGGGTGAGGATGATGTGGAGCTGGCAATTATCGCAGCCAGTGATGAACTCGGTAGTCTTGAGGTTTATTATGGTCATTTTCTGGCGGGCGTGATTTCAGGGAAACTGATAATAATGACAGATGCCAGTGAACATAATATTAAACGCTGGCGAGAGAATGCAATAAAGTCAGAGCATACCGCAACGGGCCGGGCCAAAAAGTATATTTTGTCTGTAGACGATTTAAAGCTGGCATTGCATGAAGTGGTCACTGGGCTAACTTTTATCCCATCATTGAACCTGGATGAAGAAATAATACTGGCACGTTTTGGTGAGCCTGCTGAGCGGGTTCAGTTAGACGGTGCTATGCATTATTTATACCCTGATAAAGGCCTGGACATCGCCTTGTTTGAAGAGGCAAAAGAAGTTATTCAATATGTTGCACCAGGCTCATTCCAGAGCATAACCAGCCAGGGGAAATAGAAAATGAAAAAAGTACTTCAAATATCGGCGTTTGTTTTTTTTCTGCTGACTGTTGTCGCCATTATACCCGCGCTCATCCCCGACGAGGAGTATACCGCTGGTGCAAGACAATGGCTGGATGAGGCTAATGAACAGGCCGAGATTGATGATGAACTAAATCGGTTTAATGCAATTGTCGGTTTTTATGTCGAAGCAGACAGGGATATGGTGGCAGAAGGTGCAAAACTGATTGCTCAGGCCAATGCCCTGTATGAAGAAAATGGGCGCTATGATCAAGATTCATCAAAAGCAAATTCATACTGGAACAGGCTGCCCCTGAAAACGGGGGGTAAATTGTCAGGCCAGATAGAGTCGTTCAACAGCAGGCCACTGGCCTGGCTGGCAGACAATCAGTCTTTGTACAATGATTTAATTGCCGAAAATGAAGTTTTGCTGATGCGGTTCAGGAAGCTCATGACGATGAACCAATCCAGTCGTACCTTAAAGCTGGATTACACCATGCCGTATATTTCCTATAGCGGCATCATGGACATTAAAAAACTGAATAATCTTTCTGTTATTTATGATTTTATAAATGGTGATAGAAAGGTGGCAGCACAAAGGTTGCAGGCAAGTATCATTTTTTCCAGACTTATGATGGCGCAGTCAGTAGACCTGATGGAGAAAATAATCGCGAGTAAATTGCTGGAAGACGACCTGATGACGTATTCACTCTTGCTCGATCTTGATTCCGATAGCAATGCATTAAGTTTTACCATTGCCAATTTAAATGATAACGAAAGAACTTTGCTGAAGGCATTTAAGAGTGAATTTGCCAGTATGTCATCTATGCTGGTAATGCAGGATTTTGATGATTATCAGGCTGATTATTCAGACCAGAATATTGTTCAATATTTCATTATGAAGCTTTATCTCAAACCCAAAAAAATTGAGAATAAATCACACAGGGATGTATGGCTGCATGCTTTGTCGATGGAAAATGTCACACTGGCAGCACGCAGTAAAGCCGATAATATAAAAGGTATGGATGAGATGTCGTGGTGGGATATTTACCTGGATCCGCTAAGCTATTTGCTGCTTGCTATCGCCACCCCTTCCCATCATGGCTATATAGACATGATTGATCATCTGGATGCGAGGATATCCTTGCTTAATTTAAAATCTGACATCTACACTAAAAACCTGGCCGCTGAAGAAATCAGTCGTTATATTTCTACCATGGCCGTGGGCGATAATGCCGGTTATGCAGGCTCAGAATTTTTCTGGGACAGGGAGAACAGCGAGTTGACCTATGCCGTTCCAAATTATACGAGTGAAGATATACCGCGGGTAAAGCTATACTTTAATGGTCAGTAGGGCATAACTGGCATGTCCTGATCCAAAAATTAAATATGCTTCTCAGATTGATTAATGTTGATGAGATGCATTATCATTGGGTTTTTATCAGGAGAAATTATTATGCGTAAATTGATGGTGCCGTTTGTTCTGGCATTAACAGCTTTATCCAGTAATGCGAGTGCGGATGCGCTGGGCCTGTATGTTGGTGGTGGTGTCTGGGATCATGATCCATCGGGTTCTTTTGGTACCACGGGTGACTCAGTGATCGATATGGAGTCAAACCTGAATTATGAAGAAGATTCCGATTCTTATGTCTATGTTGCTCTTGAGCACCCTGTACCAATGGTGCCCAATATTCGAATTGAATCGGTGTCCATGGGGCATACTGGCACATCATCGGCTTCTATCGTGTTTGACGGGCAAACTGTAAATACGGGTTCTAAATCTGCCATCAATCTGGATAACACCGATTTTATCTTATACTGGCGCCTGCTGGATAACTGGGTAAACCTTGATCTTGGTTTTAATGCCAGAAAACTCGATGCCGATTTTACTGTCGGTACTAAAACGGTTGCAGTCTCTGAAACCATACCTATGTTGTATATTGCCGCTCAGTTTGATTTACCACTGACGGGTCTTTCGATTGGTGCGGACATTAATCACATCAGCTATTCTGACGCAAAATATCAGGATGTGCGTATTCGCGCTTTATACGAGATGGGTGTTGTCGGTATTGAGCTGGGTTTGAAAACAACCACGCTTGACCTGAAAGGGCTGGATACGATTGAGTCCAGTATCGAATTTAAGGGCATGATGGTAGGTGCGTTCCTGCATTTTTAGATGAAGCCCTGAAGTTTCATTAAACAAAGAAGCCCGGCATGTAGCCGGGCTTCTTTGTTTGTTCTAAGTATTTAATTATAGCTTATTCAATCGTGACTTTGGCTTCATCAATAAGCAGCTTGTATTTGTAGCCATAACCAAAGTCCTTGTCGAGGACAACAGTTCCTTCGATAAGGGCAACTTTTCCAGTTTCTGCCGTGTCATTGGTGATAATGATCAGGTCTTGCTTGCTGCTGCCATCAATGATGTGAATCCAGTTTTTCATCATGATATCGGCATTATATTTGGTGATCTGACCACGGACTTTAACGGTTTTGCCTGCCAGCTCTGTTTTCTTAGCAATGATATCGGCAATGGTGTAACCGCCTTCGGCGACTTTAACGGGCTTGTCCAGTGTGGCTGTCTGGGGGGGCTGTAAGCCAGGGCTGCCGTTAAGCGGTTTGTGGCCTTCGGGCAGGGCTACTTTCTTTGATTTGCCATCAGAGAATGTGCTGACAAAGTAAATGACAGGAAAATCGCGATCCAGTGTCTTGCTGTGGAAATTGCGCATAGGCGCGCCAATATTTACGGTAAGTGAATCGCCCTTGGTCAGTTTTGTTTTTGGGCCGGCCAGCCAGATTGTTTCACCGGATGCATCGAGTTCGACATAGGTGTAGCCAGTGGCGTCCGTGGTTGAAACAACGGTGCCGGTAAGTTTGCCGGCGGGCCTGGCCGCTGGTTGAATGGGTTCAACGTCATTATTAGCAGCTGGCTGAGAGGCCAGTGCCTGACCGCTGGTTAGAAAATTAAGGCCAATAAGCAGGGATGCAATAGCAATAGATCGATGATTTAACACAGGAACTCCGGATTGTTGTTTTAATTAGGTAACGGTACATGGCCGTCATGCTTGTTGTGAGACCGAAGATTACCGCACAAGTTGCATTAGCTGTAGTTTAGGGTTTCCTAATATTTCAGGTATGTGGTCTGTTAAGCCCTGTTCAGGATCGCTATCTGTTTGATTTATAAACGAATGCCTATACCCAAATGAAAGCTGGTCCGATTTTGATCGTCATGCAGCGACCACAGATGCAGCTGTTTGGTACTGATAACAGGGTAGACATAGGTACTTTCGCCTACTTTGCCGCGCTGACTATTTTCGATATTACCGAGTACAGTTATCAATCTGCCCTGGGCGTAGGTGGCCGCTTCCAGATACCCCTGATGCCGGATGATGAATCTCCCCAGTGGTTTACTTTCCTGTAGAGGTTTATGGAATGAGTTGAGCGGGTAGGCTAGCACTTCTATCTGGGTGCTGTCTTCCAGGTTTTGGGTGTCCAGAATGGTGCCGCCCCAGAGGATGGTTTTGCCCTGGCTGATTTCAGGCTCGGCGACAACGCTTTGTGGGGTGAGTGCTTTATCAACCTGAGTGGTATCGAATTCCGGTGTGCTGGCACAGCTGGCCAGCAGGCCCATGAACAGGCTGGTTAAAATCAGCAATAGACATTTACGGCGTACCATTTTATCTCCTTTGATGTATTAATAGCGTCGATATGGATAGTAGGGTGAACGCCATGGGTAATAGGGGTCATACCAGGGATCATACCAGGGGTCGTACCACCAGTAGGGATGACGGTCGAACTCGGAGAGTTCTGGTTCAACCGGCCACAGGTAGAGATGCTTTGCCTCAATGACGGGGTATTGATAAGGGAATTCACCGACATTGATGGTTTCAGTTCTGAGTACATTGCCGATAATGGTGATTTTTCGGTCACGGCTGAAAACTAGTGGTTCGAGAAATTTATTGACGATGGCGATAAATCGTCCCGAGCTTTGGTCAGAAACCAGTGGTTCACCATCGTGTTTGCTCAGCGGGTAGGCGAGGATGGTTATCAGGCTATTATCAGGTTTGTTTTCGGTGTTTAGTATCACGCCGCCCCAGCGTACTTTTGTAGAGAGGTAGTCGTCTGTACTGTCGCGAACCTGCGAGACACTGGGTGCGCCCTCCAGCGGTTGTTTAATTTCGGGCGGGATGTGCGAACTGCAGGCTGATACCATTGCAAGTAAAATGAAGCCGCCGAAGTGCGCTATTGATTTTATAAGTCTCATTACCATTGGAAGTGCCCCCTTAGTAAAGTTTCTTATAGCTATAATAATTCCGACTGCTTGGTATTACCAGTGTGTTATAACCCCAGTGTAAAAGGGCGTATAGATGCAAAGATTCAGTTCAGGTCGAAATCCAGTTTTTGCTCCTCTCTTTTTGTGGTTTCCAGTTCGTAGTCTGCGCGGTGCCTGTCGAGCGTCCATCTGATTTCGCGGAGTAATTCATCTTTATCGACATCATCACTTTTCATTTTAATGATAATGGCCAGATCCATTTCACTGGAGGCCTCCAGCTTGAACTGGCTGCTTTTGCTGGGGGACAGCAGGCTCTCTATTTCAAGCCAGCTTGAAATGCGTTTTTCAGGATCCTTGATCAGTGAACGGTGTATGAATTCAGCCAGGCCAGCGGGAATGTCAGGTACCAGGTCTTCAATCCTGGCTGGCTCTTTCTCAAGGTGATTGGTGATAACCCCTTCAATGCTGGATGCAGTAAAAGGTGTTTTGCCGGTTAACATGGCAAAGGCGGTAATGCCCAGGGCATAAATATCAACGCGGTGGTCAATGGGTTTCTGAAGCAGCAGCTCGGGTGACATATACAATACCGTGCCTTCGTAATGTTCACCGGCATTTTCATTTGTAGTTGAAATTCCAAAATCCATTAACTTGACGTGGTCACGTTCATCCAGGACGATGTTTGAAAGTTTGATGTCGCGATGAATAATGCCACCGGATAAATCACTGTTGGCGTGCTCTAAAGCAGTGGCTACCTGATACAAAATATTCCGGGTTTTTTCACCACTGAATACGCCCTGATGCTTGAGATAATAATTCAGGTCGTAACCATCGAGTTTTTCCATGACGATGAACTCAGTTGAGTAATCTTCAATGGTTTCTATTACATGGAGAATATTTGGATGCTTCAAATGCGCGATAATTTTTGCTTCCTGTCTGAAACGCTTTTTAAAATCCTCCGAGGTGGCGATTTCATATTTCAGCATCTTGATGGCGACTTCGCGGCCCAGCTCGGTATCGAGCGCGTTGTAGACAATAGACATGCCGCCTTCGCCTAGTTGATTCAGGATTTTGTATTTGCCCAGTGTGTGGATGCCATCTTCGACAGATAACCGGCTTTTCATCAGCCGGGTCATAACAGAGGCCAGTTCAGTATGCGCTGACATTAGGGTCTGGAAGTCGTCGCGTTCCAGCACAAAAGCTTCGGTGTCTGTCTGTGCAATCACATCGGCTTTACTTGGGTTGCCCGATAATAGTGACATTTCGCCGAGAACAACGCCCTTGCCCAGGGTTATTTCCTTGTCCTTTAGCATGACATTAACTTTTCCCTGTTTGATCAGCAGCATGTGCTCACCGGGATTGCCTTCATGAATCAGGTACTCACCAGCTTCATATTTAATGGTGTCCATCCGTTCAGCCATGCTTTCTATGATCTCGCCCTCAAGGTTGATAAAAAGATCAACCCCGGAGAGGAAGATCATGGCAGCATCAAGATCAAGATTTTTTTCTTTGTTCATAATTATATTTTTTAATTTTCAAGAAACATCTTAATAATAGATTTT
>JAPHSZ010000045.1 GCA_026196545.1 Gammaproteobacteria bacterium | reverse complement strand
AGTTTTGCTTGCCTTAAAAGTTTCTTGATATCGCCTGCCGGGCAACGCAAAAAAAGAGAAGCTTCAGTGATGCTAAATCGCTGGTAAAGAGCAATTCCCATGCTGTCAGCTATCATCTTAAGGTTGTCATTAAACGGTGACTGCATTCGATATTATCGTGCTTTAATCCATGATTTATTATTCCCCGCATTATATTATAATTACCCTATGGCTGATACCGAACACATTTACACACCTCAGGATGATTCACTTGCTGAACGCATTCGTGCCTATCGCTCTGTGCATGAGGCTTATGCCAATGCTGAGGCCAGTCTGAATCTTCTAGATAACGATGAATGGGCAGATCGGCTTGGAGAAAAACAAGAGATTGAGCAAGCCTATAAAATCTGCCGCCATAGTTTGCAGATAGCTAGCCAATCTATTAGCCAGAACGAGCTACAGCAAGCTCGTAGGCAAGATCTCATCAGTGATGAGGAAGTACGGGAGCTTATCCAGAATAAGCGCCAGAGCGAAATGCAGGGGCTTCGTGATAATCAGGAAGCCGACTCTAGCGAGCATAGTAACAAGCAGTAACTATGCTCATATTTCATGCGGCTATTGATTCTGAGCTTGATAAATCCCCATTCAGACAGAATAGGGATTTTGTTTTTCGGTAAGGGGGTTTGAAGGGGGATATTTCATCTCCCCCTCACGGGCTCCAAGGGCTGGCCTTTGGCAAGATGCAAGTAAGTCCGTCTTCACACAATATTCACATAGAATATTGTGTGAAGACTCGGACAGACTCAGGCTGTTCGTTACGAACTTGCAATCTTGCTACCAGAAATGACTCTGCTGCTAGCATTGGATATGGGTGCGATACAATATTATATTTTTAGAAGACCCTTGAAATTTAAATAGTTACCCACATTACCCATACTGGATTAATCAATAATAACAGTAAGGATAATAAAATGTCTAAAAACACCAAAAAAACCTCAAGCAAGGTTGCAACGCAAGCTGCAAAAACGCTTACCGATAAAAGCTCATCAAAAACTGCTAAAAGCTTAGCTGCTTCTGCGCTAGCCCAAAGTCGAAATAAAAAACAAACTGGAGCAGAAATGGAAGATCTCGCATCGAAGGTAATAAAAAGTGATAAATATAACGATGACACTAAATCCTTAGCTGGTTCTGTGCTGTCTCAGTCCAACAAAAAAAGATAAATAAATCATATCTTGTTACCTATCCTGAAATAAACCTTCAGGATCAAATGCTATATAAAATTTAATAAAGGTGATGTCATGCTGTACGAAGTAGATTTCCTTCCTGTTGGCGAAGGTGAAAAATCTGGTGACTCGATCTGTCTACGCTATTCAAGTGATGGCGGTGAGTCCTGGGTAGTAGGATTGATTGATGGAGGAACACAAGCTACCGGTGAAAAAGCATGTGAACACATAAGGGGTGTCTATAATACAGGGATAATTGACTTCATAGTATGTACACACCCTGATCAAGATCATGCCTCAGGATTATCTGTAGTTTTAGAAAATATGACTGTTAATAAGATATTGATGCACTGCCCTTGGGACTATGTAGATCATTTTTATGATTCTGTATCGGATGGTCGTGTGACAAAAGAAAGTCTTATTCAGAGATTAAAAGATGGGCATGCGTATGCATATAAAATCTACGAACTCGCTAAAGAGAAAGATATACATATTCATCACGCATTTTCAGATGAAGGTGAACATAATATCCCATCACTTCACATAGTCGGACCCTCAGGGCGTTTCTACTTAGATCAAGTAGTCAACTTCAGGTCTATTAATGAAATAACAGAAGATGCTGACACATCAACCGGTATGTTAAAAGGCTTAATGGAATCAGCAAAAAAAGCTGTGAATTGGATTTCTGAATCCTGGGATAATGAAAAACTAGTTGACCCAGTTGATGACGCAACTTCTAGTGAAAATAATTCTAGTGTGGTTTTATTTTTTGATTTTAATGGAAAAAAACACCTGTTTACCGCAGATGCTGGTGTGCCAGCACTTGAAGAGGCAGCCAATAGAATTGAAGAGCTAGGATTTCCATTACAAGAATTTTCTTTTATTCAAACACCACATCATGGAAGCAAAAGAAATATAGGGCCAACCATACTAAATCGACTAGTTGGCCATCCATTACCTAAAGGCACTGCTACAACATTTTCAACAATTATATCTGCATCGAAAGATGGTGAACCAAAGCATCCTAATAAACGTGTTTCAAATGCGTTCGCACGCCGTGGAGCTAAAGTTATTGCAACACAGGGGTCTACGATACGTCACTATTCAAATGGCTCTCCAGATAGAGGGTGGTCAAAAGCAGATCCTCTGCCATTTTACACAGAGGTAGAAGATGATTGATTTATCTAAGTTTACTGACCCATATGAAAGAAAAGCTCGCCTATATCCGGCGTTAATTTGCCTTTTTCCTATTATGATAGGAATTGCCATTTCTTTTCCAAAAGTATTTTCAACACTTTCTGGTTTGGTTGCTTTAGCGGCAGCGGTAGGTTTGTTGCAATTTTTATCCCATCTAGCAAGAGACAGAGGAAAAATACTAGAACCAGCATTATTCGAAAAATGGGGAGGTATGCCATCTGTAACTATATTTAGGCATAGGGACAATAATATACCTTCTCCTGCCAAGTTGAAATATCATGAGATTTTATCAAAAATTTCTAAAATCAGCGCGCCTTCGAAAGAATTTGAAATACAGGAACCGAATAAAGCTGATGAAATCTATATATCATGGTCTGATTACTTGCGTGGGAAAACCAGAGATACAAAAAAATATCACCTGATTTTCAAGGAAAACATTAACTATGGGTTCAGGCGCAACATGTTAGGCATAAGATGGTTCTGTGTGCTATCAGCCTTTATGGGCATAGGGTTACTTTATATCCCGACATTCAGTGGCTCTAATATTAGTGATATTGTAGTTGCAACAACATTACTTTTAGCAACTTATATAGCGATATTTGTTTTTGTAGTAAAGCACCAGTGGGTTAAGATCGTTGCAGATGCTTATGGCAAGCAATTAGTTGAGGCTATTAATGCATAGTAAAATCTCAACAACTTCAAATTAGTACGGTCTCAATGCCGGTGCTTTTTTCTTTCAAACTTGGTTGCTCTGCTATGCATTTTCGATGATATACCAAAGCTGCATTCCTAAATTAGATTCAGCGTAGTGAACTGGAATAAAACCATCATTGCTTACTTTCGACTCAAACTTTCTCGTTAAAAGACCAATGTTTGCTAGTTCTTCGGGATGGTCTCCATCATATACATGACAAGCACCTACACCATTAACTAGCTCTACTGGCTTATAGTAAATATCCAATGTGTCTTTTAATGTTGGACTAAAATTATCAATGGCATATATAAGGCGCTCAAAAGTGTCAAGATTATATTTTTTATTAGCCAGACCAATAACCGCTTGCGCCGCCCATTTTGACTTATCAATGTTATTAATTTTATCAATTATAAATACGAGATCTAAGCCTATTTTCTCAAGCTCCTCTTTATCTTTGTCATCAAGAGTAATTTCTTCGTAATTACTTTCAGAAAGTGAACAAAGAAAAGCCTCAAGTTTTTTAGCGTATAAAATATTAGATATATCGCCCTTTATCCTCAGAATTTTAACCACATCACCTAAGATCGGGATATCCTTTAAGACTCCATCTTCCAGTAATAAATCAAATGCTGCTTCTGCATTCTCAGTAACAAGATCAATAACTTTGTTCTTCATACTGACTCCATTGATACATAATGTTTTTTCATTACTGGCGAAAAATTAAGCGTAGCGTAATGATACATCCACGTTTATGCACATATTAATCATGCAACTCACTCAGAACTGTAATAGCAGACTTAATATTACGACAAACCTGACAATCATAGACTTTATTATATGACATCTGCTTTTGTGTAATAAGGTGCGCAAACTTTCTTTCTGAAAAGTAATAGTCACAGTATGGCAAAGCTGCTGAGGCATGCCCGATATCAACAATATCATTTTTATGAAATTTTTGATTTGTATCCCATCGTACGGCAGCATATAGCCCTGATGTGATTCGATAACTTGGAAGCTCTGTTGTGATTTTATTTAATCGGAACAGATTATAAATCATGTTAACAGTTAACAAGCAATTGTTAGACGACTCAATATCTTTTATGCTTGGTGATACACCAGTTTCTTTTTCATAAATATAAAGCATTGCGTCTTGAATGACCGGCTTATATACATCAAGCATCCCTGCTAATTCACTTAAAAACATTTGCTTAAATGATTTATTCTCATGAGCATGGGCGAATTTCCCTTCATTTAATTTAGCTGAATTATCAAGAAAAGACTTTTGTTTTAACTTCCCACTATCTTTCAGCTTAGCCACGATACTGCACAGTGGTGTCTGCCACATATGGTCGAAAAATGATTTACGTATATGCGCATCTAATGATGGATCAATATTATCGTTCACAGGATCAAGATAGCCTAAGCTATAGACCAACTTTGTCCATACTATTTCATTTGGCAAATAGGTGTCTTTTCCAAGCTTATCGTATATAAAATACATAAGCTCCATACGTACTCTTTCATCATAGGACATAATGGAGACCCCCTGAGACAAGGTATCAATCAAATATACAACATGATCTAGAGTATCTATATCAGATTTCAGAATTTCGGCAAACGTGTTTCCACTAATCGGAAATATACAAGTTCCTTTTTTAGCTAAGGAAGTTACCAGGTCATAATATTGAATACTTTCTGCATCCTTCAGCTCACCAGTTACAACATCCCTTAAAGTTAACCAAAAATTCGTGTCTAAATATATTGTCTTATACCCAGAGACATATTCTGACAGTTCGACCTGTTTCTTCCTTACATACTGATCTACTGAAACCTCAGGAGCTATTTCGCGACCATCATTCTTTGAATCGAATTCCATTTTATACTCGAATCTCTTTAACGACTAACGTTATAATCAAATGGGCATTTTTGACACGACTGCTGGAGGTTTCGTTATTTTTGATTTTCATCCGGCACCTCAATAACTGATGCTTCTGAGATCCTTCTAGCCAAGAGACTTGCTAGAACTAAATATTGCGCTGCTTTTTGTTCAGTTAGATCATGACGAATACTATGTGCTTTTGGATTTCTAATTCCAGTAAATGAGCCCTGTATGATTTGCATGAACCCAATTTGATCATTCTTTCCTGAATCTGACACAATATCACTAAATATTAATTTTGGGTCTTTTAATGAAAATGCTTTCGTTGCCAATGCTGAGCCATCTTGCTGGATACCTGTTTTTTCCCTAATAAGATCACCTAATGCAATATATGCATTTAGTACAGAATCACGGAGGTGTCCATTACGATATTGTTCAAATGCATGCTCCATTATCCAAGGGTGTAGTAACTCAGCAAAACAGACCAGTTTTTCATTAACTTCTCGCTCATTTTTCTCTTCTTTTGATACTTCTCTTTCAGTAACGTCATCTGTTGACAATTTTTCTTCAACCTCAGTCAGGAACGTTGCAGCTTTTTCGATTTGCTCTTCATCATCAATACGACCAGATTGAAGTAAATTATTTGCTATTAGGCGTGCAGCTCTCCATTTCGGCAAGGCAACTTCATTTTGTTTCTCCTCAACAAGCTGGTCTATTTCTTCAATTTCTGTAGCTCTTTTAGAAAACTCTGACTCTATACCGCAACGATGCTCAGAATAGAGATTTGCAAGCGACATAATGTCAAAATGCATAGCTCCTCTATAATGCTGATCATAGTCTTTTTTTAGTTTTGCAAAGAGGTGCTCTTTGCGCACCTTCAGTCTATTGATCTCCAGGCGGTCATTGCTCATAGCTTAAGGCACCATCAAACATAATATTAAATCTGTGCGCCCCAATCGAAGCGCAACGTAGTTTCCTCGTTGATTTGCTCTGCTAGGCAAGGTCATCTGTTACCCAATAATCTTCAATATTACTCAAATCATATTCACTAGCATTTTTAACGCCACCTTCAAGGTTAAATGTACAGCATTCACACTTAACCATGTATGTGTAGCGCCATGCGGAGATTATATCCTCGTAGTCCTCGCCATGTTCATAATCAGTATCATCGTAAATAATAAGCGATTTAACTCCGCAGACTGGACATACAGTTATATCTGAATATTCCTGGGATGCTTCTTGTATAGCTATTCTTTCAGCTCGTCGTTTGTTTTTGTTATCAAAAGATGAAAGAAACCCCCTGAGGTTATTGCTAATATGACCGGTTTGCATTAATGGGTTTTCATAGGCAGCCTTGCCTAGCTCTTTGAGTAGAGCTAGTTTGCCAATATCAGGGTTAACATTTGATGCCTCTTTAATTATCTCTTCAATAGGATCTATTTGAGAATGTAATCCATTGTATTTCCACATATTGGCATGTGAGTTAAATGAGGGCAGCTTCAATGCTTCAACAACGAAAGGAAGAATATACTTTCCTACAAAAGTATCCAGTGCAGGGTAGCGCAATATATAAACACCTCTATGCCAAATTCGGTTCCTTAAAGTATTTAGTTGAACAAGAGTTTCTTTATGGTTTTTAATAAAACTCAAACTTGAATGATTAGTTAATGATTCATTATCAATCAGGGTTATAAGCCTCTTAAGAGCCTCGCTAAACTCAATAGAACGCACTGCATTCTGCTCTTCCTCACTAAGATTGTTGCCATGCAACAATTTATGAAGTATTTCTGGTTTATTTAGTGCGACATCTGATAGAAGAGGATGGTCGTCTCTTAGTAGTTTTTTACAAACTAACTCGGCGAAATGTTGAAAATGAACAATAGTTTCTGCGCATGCCTCACAATATTCATTGCGATGATTGAAATCTATTGTTTTTTGATCAGTGTGGCTACTAGGCTCGAAAATATGTAATTGATTTTTAAATGTTTGGTAAGTTGTGAAGTATGATTTTAGAGCTATTTTTAGTGAAATCAGAGCTAAATCAGTCTCTACATTACCTTTTGTATCAAAACTAAATCCATCCTTAATTGTGTTTTGTAAATGTGACACGCTATAACCTCATTATTATTTTTGCCTAATGCCTACTCTCAGTTGACGACAAACCATTATACAGTGAAATGAAACGGAAATTTTGGTGTTCAATTAGAGCGCCTTATCATGTTTTATTTTTAATTATCTCCATATTTTATGTTCTAACGCACCATAAGCTGCGCTATCTTTTGGGCGGTCGCTACCGCAGGGAATAATTTCATAGTATTGTTAATGCAGTACATTTACATACTCATAAATAACTAACTTGTTATCCTTAGGTTTTTCATAAGCATACTGCGCGCCTTTATATGCAAACACATTCAAAGTAAGGCGATAAAATAATCCTAAACATATAATAGTTCTAGTTAAATCCTTTTTCTTCCTACCTTCATCCTGTTTCATGAGTTTTGGGTGCGCTGAAGAATTCCTAAGATCCGACCAGTTATTCACTTGTCGTTTTTCAATTACATTTTTATCCACTAAATAGTTAAGTGCTTTCCTTGCATGAACATTTCCCCATTTCTCAACATACTTTGTTAGTGACTCTATATGATCGTTTGAAATAGCTTTATTTTTTTCAAGCTCATCGATTATATTTGATTTCTCATCTTCAAAGGATTCATCACGTAAATCTGAAGAAAGTTTTGGAATAAAGATATCATTCAATACTCCTTCAATTGCTACAGATATAGTCAACATAGGAACACTTATTTCTGGGGATAAGAATGAATGCCATATACGTTTCCATTGAGAATAAATACTATCGAATACTTTATCATTACTAGTAATTATAAAGTATATATTGTCAAACAGTTCAAAATGTAGATTTTCCAGACTTACTTTATTTTGATCATGCACTAGATCACAGACGGGTGCAGGTATACTGTTATTTATCTTTTTCCTATCGATACTTCTAATCTCTGTAACAGAACAAGCTCCTTCTCTCTTATATTCAAAATAAGGCTGTATATACACACCAGAAGAAAAGCTAAGATAGAAGGTTATAGCGTTTCTCAATTTGTCTAAGTCTATGCTATTACCGTTAGCCGAGACCTCAGTATAATCCTCGTGTCGAATAATATTTATCTCGAAATCTTCATAATTTAATACTGTTTGATTCCAAGAAGACGATCTAACGCCAAGAGTTGACTCCGTTTTATTTAATTTGTTTTTTGGTATGCGGCATTCTTCATTGAATTCAAGATACAATGTTTTTTCTTTATTGTATGTCAAATCAGTCTCTTCAGAAAACTCAATATAACTAAGTCCAATTTTATACAATTTAGGATCTTCACTTAAAGACTTTTGAAAATCAGACTCTATTCTTAAACCACTTGAGCACAATTCAACCCCATCAATGGTAAGCGCCTTCATTGTCATCACTTGACGCTCATCTAGAGAGTCTTCTGGAATAGGCGTTCTAAAATCGATTATTTTATTTGACTTTTTACATATAAAATCAAGATATAGACCGCCATTATCCGCACTCTTAACTATCCCGTACCCCTCAAAAACATACCCATCATCCAATTTACTTTGATGGATTTTAATTTCATGACAGTGCCACTCAAGATTACACTTTCTTATGACTGCCCTTTCTTTATCTCTGAATGCCATAAATATTATCGAACTAGCGTAAAGCACTAATTCCCAAGTTGATTATAAGGTACAGTTTTTTGACATTAGTCTTGTTTAACTTATTCATTAGCATTTTATTGCCCTTTTAGTTGTTCTTGAATAATAAGTGACTTACGACAATTTTTTATTGATTAAAGTAACATCTAAGTTTGGTCTCAGTCATCTCAACTACCGTCGAGTAAACTGAACCTAGAAAATTGTTCATATCTTGAGATATATTTGATGTTTCTACTCCTGGCTGGGCTATAGCGAATTCGAAGCGTACATCGGTATATTTTAGCGCTTTCTTAATATCATTAATGTCAGTCACACTGCCATGATAGAACCTCTTCCCCTTCAATACACCTGCCCCATTTCTTCTTTCCATATGTTTCAGCAGCTCTTCTGGCCTCCATTTATAACGAAGAGATACTATGGCTTGACCACAGACCTCGTATAAGTCTGACAGTCTCGCTCCAGATTTTTCCTTAGAATATTTGCAATGCACCAATTCAAAACGAACCAATTCTTCTTCCATAAATATTGCAACGATATCAGCAGATTCCCCCGAGTTATCATCATTGAAAACGACTCTAGCACCCTGATCAACAAGGCGACTCATCATATATTCTTGAATGGAGTTATTTCGCTTTTTGCTACTTTTATACAATGACTCAATCTTATAGTTAACATTTTCCCAATTAAGTGCTTCGATTCTGTCTGTAGGTATTTGTTGAGTAAGTGAATCTCCATACTTCGTATAAATACAACCTGATATGGTACAGCCATTCATTAAAAACATAGTAGGAGGGTTTTCTTCAAAAAATTGTTTCAAAGGAATAGCAGTGCTTTTAAGTCCTTCAATTCGAATTTTACAATCGTCTAGCCCATGTATACTGTGCCCTTTTTCTCCCCCAAGAATAATAGAAAATGAAATAGTTTCATCAAACAAATTTAAAGTAAAATTAGCTCTATTCCCTTTATATGACTCATATTTTAATACACATTCCGATAGCATTAACGATTGAGATTTAGACTTCTCAATAGTAAGTTTGTGTATACGGTCATAAAGCACATCAGACCAGTCGGACGCCAACACTACAAGTTCATCAGGATAATTCTCTAATTGTACTTTCTCCGCAGAATCTTCGAGTATCTGATTAGAGCATATAGAGCTATCAGTTATCATGCGCCCCATATCTAAGCACCATGCTTTCCATTCTTTTAAATCTCCAACTCTCGCAGGACTCCAAACCTTACCCTTTACTGAAGCGCCAACACTAACTGGAAAACCGTCTCGAAAACCAACCCCTACAAAATCTGACTTTTGACATCTCTTACCTTCTTTCCACCTAGTAAGCTCTGTTGTTACATCTGCACCACTTAAACGTGAGTAACGATGGAGATGATTTGCTGGCTTGAATATACCTGCATGGATGATGCTAAGGCGCTTTATAGAATCAAAAGAACGAAAAACACAGTCTCCATTGATTGGTAGCGGCTCATTCCCGGTAATCTTTTCAACAAGTTCACCTGTATCTAAACGTTTTTCTGAATAACCAATGTAAAGAATTCCTGACGATGAATCATGATGCATTACAATCAAATCCCATGTTTGATCACGCATCGCATCAGTTCTAGCCCATTTAACCTTTTCTCTTTTTTGAGTTGTAAAGTAAAAAACGTTTTCTTCTTTATTAATAAAAGGCTGTGAAAGTGCATACTTACGCAAATTAAAGGCATCTTTAAAAAATCTCCAGTCTGCTTTATCACATTGAAAACAAACACAACTCAAAGCTGGATACACTAATTTTGGGTTCAACGTTATGTCGGGAGAATCAAATCCAGAATATGGCTTACAACCTTGAAGAAAAGAGAGTAGAGATTCAGCTTGCGCTTTCTTTGCATCAGCTATCTCACTAATAACTTCTTCCCATCCTGATCCTTCTTGAAACAAATTCTCTAACTCTACTGACATCTTTTCTTCAGCATAATTTACAACAAATGATGCATCCCCAAGCCCTTCCTGCGTTCTTGTAAATCTACCAATAAATTGCAGTAATACTGCTAAAGACTTATGCACACCATGAACTGCTGCAATCTTGAAATCAGGATAGTCAAATCCCTCCTTAAGCATATCTACGCATACAACAATGTCGTATTCTCCTTTTTTTATTTTTTCAACAACTAATTTTCTTTCTCTTGTTCCCGAGTGAATCAATACTATTCTTTCCTCAGGGAACCATTCTCTGTATTTAGAAAACAACTCTTCAGCATGACTCCTTACTTCGGCACGAACCATCATACGGTGTCTTTTCCATCCCTTTCTTCTATCATCTAATAGCCTGGTCATAGCAGCATCGGCAATAGCTTTGTCTTTCTTTCTTGGGTGACGCTCATCCACCGCAACCAAAGAAATTTTAGAGAAACACTTGTCCTTCAATGCTTGGGATATAGGATAGTTATACACAACTTTACCCTCGATAGGTTTTCTGTCGTTCCTATAGGGAGTTGCTGTAAATTGGACTATTTTTGAATCCTTAAATAGAATTTTTATAGAGTCCCACTCTGTTGCTTTAACATGGTGAGCCTCATCAAAATACACATGTGAAAAAAGGCCTGCCATTTTTTGTTTCACTACAGGTGTAGAACGTGCAAGAAGTGCTGGCGTGGATATCACAACATCCACATTTTTTAACTTATCTATACACCCTTCATCTGTTAGTGTTTTGTTTAAGACTAGAACCGTGGGATTGGGAGCATGCTGAGGAATTACGCCTAGTTTTCGAAGAATGCCCCAGGTTGAAAATTTTTCAGAAATTTGATTTTTTAAATCTATCGTTGGCACAATCACCAAAGTCCTTTTTGCCTGATCTGCAAGAGTTGCGACCAGCATTGTCTCAGTCTTACCTGTACCTGTTGGAAGCACAACCGTTGCCACATCTTTAGTCAAAGACCAATGAGACAGTAGCGAATAAATAGCACCAATCTGCGCAGGCCTTAGACTCCATCCAGTATCGCCAACACCATTAATTTTTACATCATCAAAGTAAGATTGAGAGTTCTTGGTTGTGTTTTGAACACATCCTTTT